>NC_014804.1:1800000-2010078 GCF_000151105.2 Thermococcus barophilus MP
CTAATTAGAGACGGTTTAATTGAGAAGAAGGAGGGAGAATGATGGGGCAGAAATGGAAGCTCTATGAAGTTAAGGATGGCAAAGTTGTAAGAAAAAACAAGTACTGCCCAAGATGCGGTCCTGGAGTTTTCATGGCAAACCACAAGGATAGATGGGCATGTGGAAGATGTGGCTATACTGAGTGGAAGAAGTGATTTCTTTTCTCTAAATTTCTATTGTGATTAGAATGGCATTTTTTTACTATAAAGGTATTAAACTAAAGCTCCATTCCCAGGTTTATGAGCCTGCTGAAGATACTTTTCTGTTAGCTGAGAATTTGAAGATTAGAGAAGGCGACATCGCTTTGGACGTGGGTACTGGGACTGGAATAATAGCCTTGTTAATGGCAAAAAAAGCAAAATTTGTTCTTGGAGTTGACATTAACCCAATAGCTGTTGAATTGGCAAAAGAGAATGCAAGAATTAATGAAATAAAAAATGTTGAGTTCCGTGTAAGCGATTTGTTTGAAAACGTTGAAGGGAAATTTGACATAATAACTTTTAATTCTCCCTATCTGCCAGGAGAAGCTGGGGAGTTAAAAGAACCAATTGACTTAGCCTTAATCGGTGGGAAAAGAGGAAGGGAAGTACTTGATAGGTTCATCAGCCAAGTTAAAGATTACCTAAAGCCAAATGGGATAGTTCAAGTAGTTCAATCATCAATAACGGGTGTTGAGGATACCATAGAAAAGTTCACAAAATTGGGTTTTAGCGTAGAGATTACCGCAAAAAAGAGGTACTTCTTTGAAGAAATCCTTGTTATTACAGCTAAGCTAAATGAATCCTCTTAACTTCTTGGATGAATTTTACTTTTGGCTTGCTTTCATGTTCATAGTCCTCTTCAAAGAGCTCAACTTCAAATTCTTTTTCACGTGTTTTGATGATTAAAGTCGGTTTCATATGACTCAACATGGATACAACTAATCCCCATTAGTTTTTAAGCTTTTTTGTTAATCGCCGAATTATTTTTCGACGATAAAATACTCGGAGCTTATGAGGTTAAATGACCAGAGTTGTGTTGCAAAAATTTTTAAACGCATCTTTTTACTCCCTCTTGGGTGAGCCTAAGGTGGAAAATGTGAAACCCAACATGCCTGAGGAAATTGCGAGATTATTCAAGAAGCAGCATTACGCTCTTGTTGGCAGACACAGCGGGGTCAAACTGTGTCATTGGCTAAAGGAGAGTATAAAGCACAATAGGGTTTGTTACAAGCAGAAGTTTTATGGTATTCACTCTCACCGCTGCCTGCAGATGACGCCGGTTTTGGCATGGTGCACTCACAATTGTGTATTCTGTTGGCGTCCAATGGAAGGCTTTTTAGGAACAGAGTTACCAAAGCCTTGGGATGATCCAGCGTTCATTGTTGAGGAGAGCATAAAAGCGCAGAGAAAGCTGTTAAGTGGATTCGGTGGGATAAAGGACAGGATAAATGTTAAGAAATACGAAGAGGCTCAAGAGCCTAAGCATGCCGCCATTAGCTTATCTGGAGAACCGACATTATATCCCTATATCGGAGATTTGGTTGAGGAATTTCATAAGAGAGGGTTTACAACGTTCATTGTGACAAATGGGACCGTCCCTGAAGCAATAGAGCAGATGAAAAAGGAAGGAAAGCTGCCAACACAGCTCTATGTTTCCTTAACAGCCCCAGATATTGAGACATACAACAGAGTAAATATCCCAATGATTCCAGATGGGTGGGAGAGAATAATCAAAACCCTTGAATTAATGCGAGATCTGCCTACAAGAACCGTAATAAGGCTGACCCTTGTCAAAGGTGAAAACATGCACAACCCAAAGGGTTATGCAGAGCTAATCATGAAAGCCAAACCAATGTTCGTTGAAGCCAAGGCGTACATGTTTGTGGGGTTTTCAAGAAACCGCTTAACGATAAACAACATGCCTAAACACGAAGAAATAAAAGCCTTTGCTGAAGAGCTTGTAAAATACCTGCCTGGCTATCACATTGAGGATGAATACCAGCCAAGCAGGGTAGTGCTAATAATGAGGGACGACATAAGCAAAGAAGAGCGCTTCATAAAACATTAGCCTTGCTGAGTAAACTTTATTTGTTCTTAACCTTATTTTTGGAAAAAGCTTATTTATTTTAGGGAGACATTACTATGTTAGGGGTGCTGGACGATGAAGAAACGTGCATTATCACTTATGTTGGTCATTTTCATTATAACTTCCTACGGACTTGTGGGAGCAAAGCCAATCTTAGACGGTTCTGTTGAGTTTTTAACAAAAACAAAGAATCTGGCTAATACAACACAAGAGATAAGCTTGGTGTTACTCGCACTAACATCTGCTCAGGGGAAAGTGGATTATAATCTCATTGAAAACATAACTTACATTGCCAATATACTGGTCTCATGGCAGAATCCCGATGGTGGGTGGGGGTATTTCAAAGGTAGTGTGAGTAATGTTGTTGATACCTCCTATGCGGTTATCGCACTGAGTAAGGTGCTCCATCTTTATGAGAAAGGTACTCCCGAATATTCAAAAATCTTCCACGCACTGGATGATGGCATTTCATTTCTGCTGAGTTCTTATTCAGGCAGCGGTTGGGGGTATGTTCCTAAGACAGAACCAGAGTTTTATCCAACAGTCATGGCAATTTGGGCTTTGGGAGAGAATGGCTTTAGGGTGGATCATCCCTACATCAAAAGGTCTCTCAGCTACATAGCTAATGTGGAGGAATATGGTATTGATAAATATAAAGCGTTGGCTTTGGAGTTGTTGGCTTTTAAGAGTGTGGGAAAAGACATTGATACAAACCTGGTAGGGGAGATAAAGAAGGCACTCGAATCGGAGAACCTAAGTGTAAGTGACAGGGCTCTGCTTACCTATGCTCTTGTGGATTATGAAGATGTTAACTTTGATGTCGCTAAAGCGCTCTTAATTTTGGAATCTTTAAAGAAAGGACAGTCCACATTCTACTGGAGTGATGAGCCAAAACTGTTTTCTCAGGCACATCTGTTTGAAGCTTCCTCCTATGCAGCGCTGAGTTTTGCATTAATAAGTGACAAGCTGAGCCAGGGGCTGGAAAACCCCTTTAAAACTTCCTGTGAGGCTTTGAAAAGTGCTCAAAATCCTGATGGTGGCTGGAGCTATTATTATGGTTTTCCATCTAATGAGAAGGCAACATACTATACACTAAAAGCTCTTAAATTATGCTATTTCAGAGACCCAAGCATTGAAAAAGGATTGAAGTGGGTAAGGGCAAAATACGAAGAAGACAAGTTAATTGCAAGGAAGAACAAGGAAATATATTCGCCCTATGTTTATGCTCTTCTGACACTTCTTGAATTTAACATGCTGAATGAAACAGAAAAAGATGAAAACATTAAACTTATAGAAAGTATTCAGCTTGATACAGGAAAGTGGGGGGACTTTTTGGGTCCTCAGCCTTATGATACTGCCTTGGCAATTAAGGCACTCCTTGCCCTTGGGGTTCCATCGAATAGTACCGAAATTCAAAGAGCAAAGAACTGGCTGCTTTCTATCTCAAAGACAGGATGGGGAACTTATGTGGATACCGGATTCTATTCCTACATGCTCCCCCCTGAGGTTTCTGTTACACTTGAAGTCCTTGAAGCTTTGGCACCAATTTCAACAAAAGACGAGCTGGAGCCTCATCTCAAATGGCTCCTTGAACAAAGAACGGAAGATGGGGGATGGGCAAATATAAGGGAACACTACTTGATTGGAGTATTCCAGTATAAAGAAAAGCCAACAATTGAGCTCACAATAAGAGCTGCAGAACTATTAGCGGAATTTGGGTATGATTACCGGGAGGATGTTCTGAATTGGCTTATGGATAAAAAGCACGGAGGTCTATGGGGAGATACAGTTGTTGATTCTGCATTAGCTACACAATTCCTCTCACAGTTTAAGTTTATACCCAAGATCAACCTCTATGATGTGATAAGACTAATCCCAGAGCAGAAGTTTTATGTGGTTTACACTGATGATAGGAACTTAACGGCCCAACAAATAAAAGCGTCTATCGACAAACTTTTCGAAACCAATACGACTGTTGAAAAGTTCCAAGGATTTGGAGATGCAAACTACATAGTGCTATCGGACTTCGGAGAGTTTAACATCAAGGATTATAACCCCTATGTGAAGCTTGAAGTGGACAATGAAACAATTCACATCAATGGAGAAGAATACAGCATTAAGAATACAGTTGTATTGATTCCAGGAAAGACTGAAACGGGCTACATACTCTTTGTTTTCTATGAAAAAGGTCTTGATGATGTTGTAGCCAAGATATTTGATTCCGGTTTGGTGAAGTACCTCAAAGGCGATGCATTGGTTGTGACCTATAAGGACAAGAACCATGATGGGGTTGTTGATTTAGATGAGCTGACTGTGAAGTTCTTGAGGTGATTAAATCGTGAGGGCTTTAATAATAGGGATTGGGCAGTGTGGGACTAAGATAGCAGACTTGTTTGCATTAGTTGACTTTGAGGCTATAGCGATAAACACATCGAAAAGTGATCTGGAATACCTGAAACATATTCCCCAAGAGCGCAGGATACTCATTGGGGAAAGCCTAACTGGAGGGAAAGGTGTAAATGCGAATCCAGTATTAGGCAGGGAAGCTATGAAGCGGGACTTATCTTTGGTCATGAGAAAGATGAATTCAGTAATCGGATATGAGGATGTTGACATATTCTTCTTAACATTTGGCTTTGGAGGAGGCACCGGGGCAGGAGGGACGCCAGTTTTAGCTGAAGCCCTCAAGGAGGAATACCCGGACTCTCTTGTTGTGGCTATAGGTGCATTGCCTCTGAAAGAAGAGGGGATAAGACCAACTATAAATGCAGCAATAACAATTGACAAGCTCTCAAAGTTTGCCGATTCAATAATTGCAATAGATAACAACAAGCTAAAAGAAACGGGGATGGACATAAGCGGGGCATATGAAAAGATAAACTATACAATAGTTGAGCGCATCGCCTCACTTTTGGCTTTAATTGATGTTCCTGGTGAGCAGACACTGGATGCCAGTGATTTGAAATTTGTACTTAAAGCCTTTGGTAGCTTTGCTACAGTTGGCTATGCAAAAGCAGAGGCGAATAAAGTCAAAAACCTCTCCCGTTTAATCCTCAAATCTTTTGAGAATGAGGGCCTTTACCTTGATGCAAACATAGAGTCCGCTCTATATGGATTGGTAGCAATTCATGGACCACCAGAACTTTTGAAAGCAAATGAGATATTCGAGGCATTGGATTATCTCGCCCAGAAAATTAAAGGAAAGCAGATATTCAGAGGATTTTATCCTGATCCGAGAGAAAGGGAGGTCGAGGTAGTAACCCTTCTTAGCGGGATATATGAAAGTAAAAGCATAGAGGACATTATTTTGACAGCTAAGCGTTATGCTCAGTCTTTTATTAAGGCAAAAGAAGAAGCAGAAGTGAGAAAAAGAGAGCTCTTATCTGGTTTACCAGATTTTGATGACCTTTATCCTGGTGAGATAAATGAGTGATGTAGTAAAAGATTCAGTTGAGGTTGCACTTGAACTTAATGAAAAGGAAGTTTACTCCCACATAGCCCACGAAAGTGCCGAGGATATCATCAGGATAATATCATCTCTTGATGCAGAGAGGGCAAAAAACAGAGGTGAGGTCATCTACTATCAAGATGATTGGGATGACTTAATTAGGCAGAGAATACAAAAAGGAAAGCGCCACACAGCTTTTGATTTCTACAATCCGGCTTTGTTAAATATTTGGGAAGCTAAGGTAAAATATCTGAAAAAAGTCAGAAACTATGTAAAATTAGCAATGTTGGGCATATTGGCGTTTCTGGCAGTAACAATAATTTTGTCTTTCTTTTTTGATACTCCATGGTTTTTAGTTGGAGTTAGTGCTCTTCCACTGTTGATATTCTTCCATTCATATAGGAAAGAAAAACTTGACTTTGCATATTATCAACTTACGCAGTTCTTCATAGATGAGCTTAGGGAGCTTGTTCTTAAACATCAGTTGGATAGCACAAGGTACAAGTTTAAAATATTCAGCTATGATTATTTTGGAATTCTGACAAGGAAAATAGGTTCAAGTATCTTTGCAATAGTCAAAACTGGGGAGAATATGACCAATACTGAATGAAAATTGTTAAATACTGCTTTAGAACCTAAATAATAGTAGGAGTGGGAAATATGAAGAAGGCGCAGATTTCATTGGAGTTCATGTTGATATTTGGTATACTGCTTATCCTGCTGGCGTATTCCATTAATAATATAACTTTCAGTCAGAAGTCACAGTCAAATGAATTACTTCGTGTTCAGGTCAGCTTAGAAGCCAAAAGCCTCGCAAATTCAATTTCAAACACAATTTCTCAAGTTTATGCTCAGGGGCCAGGCTCCAAGGCAACCTCTTACATCACTCTGAGATACCTCAGGGATGAAAATTACCTGAAAAAATCATTTAATCTAAGTGGAAGTCCAGAGATATTTATAACGTATCTCAATGGAACTTATGTTGGGATAGTTGATACTGCTAATAACAGCCTTGTAACGAGCGGGGCTGGAAAAAACACTTTCTGGAGCCAGTCATTATATAGAACTGATCTTACGGGAAGTGCAGGGTTTACTCCGAGTGGAACTGCTATCTATAATGGAAACATAGTTAATGGCATTTTAATTGCAAATCCAGCCCAGCTTCCAACGACTCTTGTAATTATTGTTGAGTGGATTCCAGGAAATGGAAACACTTGGGTGCTTGATATGACAGCCGGTGAGCTTAGAATAACCATAGATCCTGGTGGGTGAAAATGAAAAGAGGGCAATTAAGCCTCGACCTCCTCTTTGCGGTCTTGCTGATAATAGTAACTTTGACAAACCTTACATATTTGGCTACCAGTGAAATCAGCCATGCTGAAAGCTTTGATACCTTCACAAAGGTTAGGCTATTCTCCTCTACGTTGGTGGATCATAGTGCTAAGGTTTATGCAATCGGAGAGGGTTATAAGGTGAGGGAAGTTGCTCCAGACTTAAATGGTGGTACAATTAGGGTTGTTTTTGATGGTGCAACAAATAAAATAATAGTAAACGCAACTGTTAATGGAAGGAGTTTCTGGATTGTTAAAAATTCTACAGTGCCGTTGTCCACTTCCAGTGTGAACTTAACCAGCGGTGAAGAATTCTGGATTACTGCTTATTACAACACAACTGAAGGGATGCTCTATGTTAAGGTCGAAAAATAAAGCCCAAACTGCCCTTGAGATGATGTTTATTGCGAGTATAATATTGATTGGAATTGCATTAGTTGTTCCATCTTATTTTGAGGAGAATAAGGATATGACAATTGTCTCTTACGTTAGAGCTTCAGCTTCTCGTGCGTGTGATTATTTAAATATGGGCGTGTTAACAGATGATCCGAGATACTCCCCTTTGAATTCTGCTCTTGAAACATTGAATGGGCTTAATCCAAATTTAAGAGTTCTTAAAATTGAAACTTCACAAATCAATGATACTATAACGATTACCGTTGTCTTAACGACCCCCTACTCTGCTATAAATAATGAGACCTTGGCATCCGCAGTTGAGAACTTTATAGTGAGAGACTTAAATATGACAACAAACTTAATTCTCTCAAATGGGACATTGTTTTATGGGGATACTGCAGTGAATATTGCTGTGAGGGTAGAGGGATGAGGAGAGGTCAGCTCCTATCCATAGATGCGCTGCTTTCACTTGTAATTGTCGTTATGGTCGTTGGGGTAGTTATAAATACAAATGATATGATAAAAGCTGAAATCACGAATTTGGTTGAATGGTACGACAGAGCAAATGTTGCCAATAACATGCTGGATATCCTAACAAAAAGTCCGGGGTATCCTAAGGATTGGGATATCACTAATGCCCCAATTAGAGTTCTTGGTTTAGTTTCTTCCAATTATCCTCCGTCTCTGGCTTATAACAAAATATTGGGGCTTAAAGAAAGAATTCAAGATGGAGACCCATCAGTTATAGATAGCTTAAGAAATCTAAGCTCTGGAAATGATTTTATGTTTGAGATATATCTCAGAAAATATTCAATTAGCACAAGTGGATTTCCAATCACTGGGATCTATATTATTGTTGGAGCACCGAATAACAATGTTAATTTTAGGCTTTCAGACAGTGGAAATTCGCCTTTTGATGTTGTTTGTGGTTCTGTAACACTTAATGGAGAACCTCTCTCATCATCTGCTGGAAACATCCTACTCGACCTAACCCCTGGTGACGTTGTTGAATTTATACCTCTTGAAACAGTTTATGTATACTCCAGAGGGAGTCTTTTAGGAACAATTCCTCCCAACGCCGTTGTAACTGTTGAGGTTATTGATGTGGGATCAAACTTACAGTTAAGATACAATGCAGCAACATGTCAGCTTCAGTTCACTGGAATTGGAAGGGTTTATGTTCAAGTTAAGGCTTATGCTCCTCAAGATGTCAACTTAACATATGATTTTACACCTGTTTCCAATGTAACAGAACCAGTCCTTAGAATAATTATGATAAATGGTACAATTTATGCTCCAAACGGCACTCTGTATACATATAATGACGCCCTGAGTTCGATGAATAATTCTCAATGGATTGAAGTCGCAGAAAGATCACTATCAATGGTGAAGAAGGTTTATAAAAGCAACCTAACATTAACTTCAGCTTTCAGTGGAGTGGAACCCATAATAATAGGAAAATTGAAGCTTGAAATACCCAACTATGCCTATTTGAACGTGACGTTGATAGGTACTGAGGCGAATGCATCATTTTTGGCTGTAAATGGAGATTCTATTGTTGGTGTATTTGCATATAAATCTGGAAACATAACCGAAGCTGTGATCGTCGAGAACGGCACAATAGTGAAGAAATATTCTGGCTCAAAGGGAAATGTTATGATACCATTGAAGGATATCTTTCCGGAGGTTAACATAGCGGAACTTTACATAACATCTTTTGAAGGAACTGAACTTTTTATCAATACTACTTGGAACTTGGGAGTTATACTGGAGCCAAGGGTAGAGTCGTGTAGACTAAAGCTTTGGGTGTGGGATGAGAGATGAGAAGGCGGGGATTTGTATTAACATTGGATGCCTTACTGTCACTGCTTTTGATAATGATATTTGTGTCCACGATAGCTGTCATAGAGAACAATGTCGGTACATACACGACGTATATGAGAGAGCAAGAAAAGTACATAGCGGAGGATACACTAACCCTTTTAAGAAGTACCAGTTTAAAAGAACTCGTACCTCCACAAAAAATCCAAGAATGGCTTGCTGACGGGACTCTAAATACCACCCTTGTTTCTCCAGATATGTCACCGTTGGATATTGTATCGACATATTGGGCCACCGAACTTATATATCCTTCCGCAAATCTAAGACATAAAGCTGAGATAATCCTTGGATACGTCCTTAATAGGACTTTGATGGGATATAACTACGAGCTTATGATAAACAACTATACGAGCCCATATTTGAGAAAAACCGGGAGCAACTCTTCAAGAGTTCCAAACATATCACCTGCCACACTTATTTTAAGCGGCTATGCTTACAATCAGACCCCGAGAGGGTATATGGCAAGGGCGTACCTGACAAAGGCTACATACAGAAGACAGGAAATAATCGGCATACAGAGGGTTTTGGCATACTGTGGAGTATCTAATACGTTTAGAGTGGAGGCTCCAATTCGTTTGCCTGATGATGCTTCGATTAATAGTGCAGACATTAGACTGGTTGCAAGGACTTCTGCTCAATATTCCTACTTCGAGCTAAATAATGTGACACTCCCATTGGGAACGTCTGACATAACCAATATCTTACACGGGGGATTAAACGTTCTGGAAGCCACCTTTACACCGGCATCTTGGTACTGTTACGAAATGGGATTTGGAAGCGGTTCAACTCTCTTTGCAGACTATACAACAAATAGTCTAAGTGTAGAAGATCCCGCCACGAGATATGGTGAGCTATATCAGCTTGAGAGTGACAGAACGGGAATCTACTATTTAAATGCTCTTTTCGTACCAGGCAACATAACGGAGATAAATATTCACTTGGAAACTGAGGGGGTAAGAGATATAAGAATTTATTATAGCTATGGGTCATATCACTATGAGCTTGTTCACAAAACTGTTCCCACCACAGGCAGGCAGATAGTTGATATAACAAACTCTGAAATCGTATCTGCCTTAGCATCCTATGGATTTACATATGAGAATCTGAGCCGAACCTATTTCAAGCTGATAATAGCGCTTGACTCTTGGTGGGATGAATCTCAAAGAAGATTTGTGTATGACACTACTCCAAGGAGGAGAATACTTTATGGATATGGAGCTTCCAGAATAGAGATTAAGTACATTCCACGGGTTCTGGTAACTCAATATTCGATACCTCTGTCAATTTTTATTGATTATAATGACATTACATACAACGGGCCATGTTATGGGGTTAGATGTGCCGAGATGACATTTGATTATACTCTTCCAGAAAATGCAAAACCATGGTACGTGGATATATGGACTGCTATTCAATTTACAACATTTACTCCAGACGCTACCATGACGCTTTCTGAAAATGGTTATACGTTCTACGACTATTACCCAGACATATATTTGATAAGGGTAGCATACACCCGACTAACTGACACCATGATGGTTCCTGGGCGTACAAATACATTCAGGGCATACAGTACCGATGCTTATCAGTTTGGATTCAGAGAGGGAGAAAGTAGGGGGGTTGTTAACTATTTCATAGAAGGATATGCTGGTTATGGGGATGTATTTCCCCAGCTTCTCCAAGGATACCCCCGATATAAAGGATATAACCTCACGTATTGGTATTATGATGGTTCAAGTACTTATCAGCGACAAATATTGATCGGAGACCCTCCTTATAAGCTGATTACAGTTGATGATCTGGATCCTCAAAGGTATGCTGTTGACGATGCGATACTAAGGCTTTTCAATAATCTCAACTATATCAACGATGTAAATCCAGATGACTGGAAAACATCTCCATACGATGGATCTCAAAATAATCCGATAGATGTGGACTTACCTGAGGGTGTTAAGATAGCATTTGCCTCGATGGGAGAGATACCCGGGTTATTCAAACCTATCACAATAACCTTAAGAGTATGGAGGGAGCAATAATGAAGAGGAGGGGCTTTTTCTTAAATTCTGTAGTTCTCTTGCTCCTGATTCCTCTGCTTTTGCTTTTGGCTACTTATGAGGATGTTTCCTCTCAAGTTATTCAAGCTCAGAGTGTAAGAACCCAAGCCGAAAGAACGTATAGAGTTGCCTCTTTTTTGGAGTTGGATTTTCAAAAAGCTCTGGAAATTTCTGGAAAAAGGGCGATTATCACGATCATTGATTATGTATCTGTGACAGGAGACTTTATCTCTCCCACTTACATGGTAAACAATACGATAAGGGATTTAATTCTTGAGGGCACATCTCCAAGTTTAATTGGCTATGATCCAAATAGAGTTATGAGGGGACAGAGTCTTAGAAGATGGCTCCTCAACATCAGTGCTGATTTAAGGGATCAGGGATTTAACATCAGCCCCTCCATTGATGAAATACTGAACTCTATGGAGATTACAGTTGCTCCTTTGGACTCCTTCAGGGTAGTTATAAAAGCCAGGATACCCAACATAACAATACGGGATGTCTCAGGCAGGATAGTTTATACCGGAGCGATCCCAAGTAATGGGGGTTATATTTACTCAATAGTTGATGTTCAGAATCTTGAAGATCCTATATTTTCTGCAATGACTGGTGGTAGATATTACAGATCAATTAGGGCATGTCCATATTCTTTCCCAGAGCTTTTAGATAAGCCAATTAAAGTTTTAGAGGGGAATGGGAGTAGCACCGTTGATCATTTTGTGGAAGAGTTTTCAAGAACGGTTGATCCAGATAGAATATACTTTGGAGATTATTATCCTGGAACGGGAGCAGCGGCGTATGTTTTGTTAAATAATCCAGAACAGAATGTCACCGAACCTATTGTTTTTAACACAACATTAAATGGAAGAAGAACTTCTCCCTTAGAGGTTTTCAATGAAGGAGATATGGGCGTGTTGGTCTTTGGAAACGTAAGCGGAGCGGGTGGAACAGGAACAGCGACAAGTTGGTGTTCACTTTTGGAATACAGATTAAATGTGACAATACAAAACAGAATTAATCAAGAGTTAAAAAACTTTCAAGTTCCAATTACTATTGACAGCACAACTCTCCCCGACCCTGCTTTGACAACGTTCTTCAGAACTGCAGACAGCGATGGAGACAACATTCCAATTATTGAGTTCTATGATGAAAACTGCAATCCGATGAACTTCTGGGTGGAGAAATGGGATACCAATACCAAACAAGCTGTGATCTGGGTCAATGTTACTATTCCTGCGAACTCTCAGATAACTATTGCAATATACTTTGATTCAAATGGAGTAGAGACACTTGGAGATCCAGATAAAGTGTTTGATTTCTATGATGATTTTGAGGGAAGCTCTTTGGATACAACAAAATGGACAACAAATACAAATCAATATTCACTTGAAAATGGGCTCATTAAGATGTGGGGAAACTGGAACAACCAGTACTACATAAATACTCTCAAGAGTTTTGCTCCAAATGTGATTATTGAAGGCGTTTGGAGGCTTGGAGGGTATACATATTGGAGAGGTCGAAGAATATTTAGTTATGATACTGACTTAACAATAGGTCTTGTTCCTTCAGAAACCTCTACTTGGTTAGATGATTCTGCCATTTATGCATGGTATGATGGGTATGACTATAACTTGAATCCTTGGAACTACAAAACATTAAGAATATATGGGAGTTACATCCCCAATCTACAACAAATACAATCTACAGATTGGCAGAATTTTGAAATTATCTACACTAACACTCAAATACAATTTTGGGATTCTTATACAAACACTTGGCTAATTGGAAGTGTATATCCCCCTCTATCAAGCTTCCATTTGCAGATTGCGGCAGATACTGACTCAGATACAAGATATGGATATATCGACTGGATACGTGTTCGCAAATATGCACCAACTCCTCCTACTGTCATGATATCCCAAAATATAGAAACAAAACCCTCATCCACAACAACGGCTACAACAACATCAAGTGCAAGAGCCTATGATATCCAACCTTTTATAGACTGTATTATGGATCAGCGATATTTTGGCATTTACAATGCCCCATCTTTCTTTGAAAGACTCGAGGGAAGCACAATTAATCATGCTGCATATGAAGCCTTAGCTCACCAGTTACAGGATGAGCTCGGGGTTAAGTATGGAAGTCAGTATTACCCAATTGGACTGGTCAGTTTCATGATACCAGATCCCACATATGATCAGAAACTCTTTGATCTCTTCAATACCCTGGGACTCTCTATAGAGGAAGGACAAACGAGCTTTGACTATTATTTCCTCCAATATTACTTCAAAGGAGGAGCAAAAGTAACTGGTTATAGAATGTGGGGAGTTTCCCAAGGAGTTACTTCTCAGGGAGATTTGAGCAGTGTGCCATTTTTCATAGATAATCAAACAGCTGTAGCCATATTTGGAGTCCAGGGGGCTCAGGATTTACTTCAGAGGTGAAATCAAATGAATCCTGAGGAACTGTTCTACAAAGTAGGTGAGTTCGTGGAGGCAACATGGGAAAGGGTAAAAGATTTCACAAACCCAAAACCTCAGGAAAAGCCACCATCCTTTAAGCTTCTGAGAAAGCTCGTAAAAAAGAAGGTTACAGTTCACGAATTATTAGTTCTAAAACTTCAGTTAACTTTTCTTTTCTATATGTTCTTAGCTCTGCTACTTGTGGTTTTCCTGCCAAATGAGTTATATTTAGTTATTTTGACGGCGGTATATTTTATATATCTGAGAGTGATATTCCGCAAATATAGAGAGTTTTTTATTGAACATGAGCCGTATCAGGTATTTTATTATTCCATTAGCATCATAGGATTCCTTGCATTTTTTGGATATGTGCTTTTGAAAAGATTTTCTTTAGACATTCGTTATTCGTTAGGCTATCTTGTCTTTGTTTTTGTTGCCGTTCTAATGTTTAGATTTTATTTTAAATCAAAATACGGCAGAGATTGGACTTATGGTGTTATAGAGGATATTAAAGAAAATGTTGTGAAAATTAGTGTGCATGATGACATCAGAGCAAACGTTAAGCCCGGAGAATACTGGGTTGATAAAGTGCCTGATGTTGAAATCGGAAGAATCGTGAAAGTTTTAGTTGAGGAAAGGGCATTTAGGGGAGCAGTGCCAACAAAGATAATTGAAGTTTATTTAAGCGACCAACCTTCATCGTCAAAAGCCTCAACAGAAGCAAAAGAGGACAAGGAAAGCAACAAAAGCTTGTAAATCCCGGTCCAAGGTTGCTTCTTATAAGTTTTCACAGAGAGCCATTCATTTTCTTTAATCCTCATTAATTCTACGGAATCAGTTGGAGGGGCTATTAGTACTTCTTCATTTTTTTCGTACAATGTAAAGCCGAGTTCTTCTAAAATCTGCCTTATCACTTTTATGGCTTTTCTTCTGTCTCTAAATGTTATTTTGTAGTAGATGGTATAACCCATTTTAAACCCTCATTAGTACTCTTAAAAAAAGTAAGAATAGGAACTTTAAAAAGTTTTCCATTTTACTATTGTAGATTAAAAGAGAAAATCAAAGTTCGCCACAAAGCTCAGCAAAGTTTCTATATATTTCACTTCCCTTTTCTGTGTGTGCAACTTCAGGATGGAACTGGACTCCATAAACAGGCAATTTTTTGTGCTTCATTGCCTCAACTTCACAGAACTCGCTCCTTGCTAAAAGCTCAAAATCCTTTGGCAGTTCTTTCACCTCATCCATATGACTTTCCCAGACCTTTAAACGTCTCGGTAAACCTTTAAAGATGTCATTTTCCTCTAAGATCTCGACCTCAACTAAGCTGTATTCTGCTTTTTCCCCTCTCCCGACTTTTCCGCCAAAATATTTTGCTATTAGCTGGTGGCCGAGGCAAATCCCCAAAATGGGAACATTGAAGTCTTCATAATTTTTGAGTATAGCTTCACAATTACCTGTTCTTTCCAAGCTTGGTCCTCCTGAAAAAATTATCCCCTTTGGCTTCATTGCCCTGATTTCCTCAAGAGGAGTTGTATTTGGTATTATCTTTGCCTCAACGTCTAAGTACCGTAGAGTCCTCCAAATTCTGTGAACGTATTGTCCGTGGTTGTCCATTATGATTATCATCTTCACTCCCTCACTCAAACTCTATCGTTGCAGGAGGCTTGTTTGTTATATCGTAAAGAACTCTACCTACTTGAGGAATTTCGCTTGTAATCCTAAAAGCCATTCTCTGCAGAACTTCCCAGGGAACGTTCATTGCGTTTGCGGTCATCCCATCTAAGCTCTCAACGATTCTAACAGCTATTGTCTCTTTGTAAGCCCTTATATCGCCTTGAACTCCGACAGTCTTTACATTTAAGAGCACGGCAAAAGCCTGCCAAGGTCTTAATTTAGCTTTTTCAACTTCTTCCTCTACTATGGCATTTGCCTCTCTAACAATAGCGACTTTTTCGGGGGTTACTTCACCTAAAACCCTAACAGCCAGTCCTGGCCCTGGAAAAGGCATCCTATTATAGATTTTCTCTGGCAATCCAAGTTCTTTTGCGACTTCTCTCACTTCATCTTTGTACAAATCACGAAGAGGTTCAATCAGCTTTAGATTTAGCCTTTCTGGAAGACCTCCAACGTTGTGGTGGCTCTTTATCTTACCTTTGCTCTCAATCCAGTCTGGAGCAATTGTCCCTTGAATCAAAAACTCTGCATCTATTTCTTTAGCAACTTCTTCAAATACGTCGATGAAAACTTTTCCGATTATCTTTCTCTTCTGCTCTGGATCCACAATTCCCTTCAACGCATTGAAAAAGCGTTCTTGAGCATCAACGTAGATCAAGTTTAACCCAAACTCATCCCTGAATGTTTTTATCACGAATTCTGGTTCTCCTTTCCTTAAAAATCCAGTGTTCACAAAAACAGCGTAAAGTTTATCTCCAATTGCTTTGTGAGCCAAGATAGCTGCTGTTGAGCTATCAACTCCCCCGGACAAAGCTATAATTGCCTTTCCATCTCCAACTTTCTCTCTAATTTCTTTAACTTTCTCTTCGATGAAGCTCTCCCACATGAGCATCACCTTTTTCTTTCAACATTAAAGAGCAAATTTATAAATTTATGCCATGGATTTATTAACATTTTTATGTCAAAATTTCATCCAGTCTATTCTCTTCAATAGCCTGCTTTATCTCTATTGCAATCCTCCTTCCAGTGCTCATTGGCTTTTTATACTTTAACCAGGTGTAAGGGGAACCGTTAATGAAAGGATTCGTTCCTGCAACTATTCTTGCAGAGATCTCAAACACCACAAATTCAAGCTCATCTGTGAGGATTGTCTCTAAGCAAAAAGGTCCCCAAAGACCTCCCATAAGCTTCTCTGCAGCTTTAACAACTCTTTCACCCATCTCTATAACTTTCATCAAAAGGCTCTCCCTCAAGACAATTGGAATGTTCCCCACGACCACGTAGGAATTTTCTAAACTGAGCTCAAGCTGATCTCTTGCCAGAATCCTTCCAATTCCGTCTACATTTGTTTCGTACCTTCTGTCAATGCTCATAAGCTCAAGCCCATCATTGAGCTTTGAGTAGAAGTAGTGTGGATATACTGGAACTCCAATTATGTATTCTTGGATTTGAACCTCCTTAAGCTGCTCTTTATTTTTGATTCCAGCTTTTTCAGCTTTTGTCCAGAAATCTTCAGGATTTTTTGCTAAAAAATAACCTTTTCCACCTTTTGCTCCATGAAATTTAACTATTACAGGCTTGTCAATATTATCGGGGTCGTTGTAGACTCTTGGTATTTTCAGCTTTGCTTTTTCGAGCCATTTTCTCTCTAATTTCCTGTCACTTTCCCACCTAAGGACTGCTTTATTTCCATAGTACAGAACCTTCATGCTCTCAACTTTCTCAATTCCGAGGTGAGCAACAAAAGACCCGTGTGGAATTACTATCGCATTTCTTTTCAAAAGTTCTTCTTCGGGACATTCCCCTATTAAATACTCATCAGCAACTGGAAAATATTTGGTGTATAGAGGTTTGACTTTTTCCCTTCCAAAAGCTACGGTTTTGAATCCCTCATCCTTTGCACCCTTTAAAATCTGAAGTGCCGAATGAGAGGCATAAGTTGCTATCTTCCACTCCATTCACTCACCAAGAAGATGTTAAAATTTTGTATTTTTAAGCTTTATTTTAACAAAAATATGTCTAAAAACAAAGCTTTCAGGCTTAAAATTCAAAAGCCCATTCCGGATAAATGCCATTTAAACAGGCTAAGCATAAATCATCCAGTTCAACGGCATTTATCAAGCCTTCAATGCTCAAATATCTTAAGGAATCTGCCCCAATCTCTTTTCCTATTTCCTTAACGCTTTTCCATGAGGCTATGAGCTCATGTCGTGTTGGTATGTCAATTCCCATATAGCAGGGATATCTTATCGGCGGCGATGCTATTCTGACGTGAACCTCTTTTGCTCCAGCTTTTTTCAGCATTGCAACAATTCTCTTCATTGTGGTGCCTCTTACAATAGAATCATCAATCAAAATTATCCTCTTATCCTTGATGACTTCCTTAACTGGAGAAAGCTTGAGCCTAACTTTAAACTCCCTTTCAAACTGAGTTGGCATTATGAATGTCCTACCGATGTATCTGTTCTTTATTAAGCCTTCTTCATATGGGATTCCGCTTTCCATGGAATATCCTATTGCTGCGGCTCTTCCTGAATCTGGGACGGCTATGACAATATCAGCATTGATATTATCCTCCCTTGCCAGTTGCTTTCCCATTTCAACCCTTGCTTTGTAAACGGTTCTTCCTTCGATAACGCTGTCTGGACGAGCAAAATAAATAAACTCAAAAACACAGTGGGCATGCTTCTTCTTAGTTAAAACCCTATTTTCAACATCATCTGAGACAACAAAAACTTCCCCTGGCTTTACATCTCTTGTTTCAACATCAAACATTCTTAGTGCTGAATCTTCAGAGGCAAAATAATATCCATCCCCAATTCCAAAAGCTAAAGGCCTAAAGCCTAAGGGGTCTCTGGCAACTAAGATTTTCCCATCAAACAGAAAAGCCAAAGAATACGCTCCTTTGACTTCATTAAAAAGCATTCTCATGGCTTCGAATTCATCCTTTGTCTCTGAATAATTTTTGAGAAAAATTAATCCCAAAAGCTCGCTATCGATACTTGTTTTAAATTCGAATTCACCTTCATACTTTCTTCTTAGCGGCAGATAATTAGTTAAAGTTCCATTATGAACCAAGGCAAGTCTTTTCCCACAGCATTCAACTTCAAGGGGATGAGCTTCATTTAATCCACCAAAAGTCGAGTATCTTACATGTCCAATAGAGATATTTGATCTCAGCTTATTCAAAATGTGCCCCCTAAAAACTTCAGCTACAAGACCCAGCCCCTTGTATGTTCTTATTTTATTCCTCCAAACGCTGATTCCTGCACTTTCCTGACCCCTGTGTTGCAAAGCGAGAAGTGCATAGTATGCTTTTCTACTTGCATTCTCTGTTTTTGCTGCAAATATCCCGCACTTCTCTTTCATGCGACCACCATCTTACCAAGTAATAGTTAAGAGGAGCTTTATTTCCACTGGAACTTTACATTCTTATGCTTAAAAACTTTCCCCTATATTTGACATAAATTTGTCTAAAAAAGACTTTTAAATTATAAATTTTAACAAATTTTTGGTGAAGATTATGGAGGTTTATGAAGGAAAAGCCAAGAAAATGATCCCTTTGGATGATGGGAAGTATTTGATGGAGTTTAAAGACGATGCAACAGCTTTTGATGGTAAGAAAAAAGCACAGTTCAAAGGAAAAGGTTGGCTAAATGCCCAGATTTCAGCAAAAATATTCAAGCTTTTAGAGGAGCACGGTATTAAGACACACTTCATTGGCATTGCTGGAGACAACAAACTGATTGTGGAAAAATTGGAAATGTACCCAATTGAAGTTGTTGTTAGAAATATTGTTGCTGGTAGCTTAAAGAGGAAGCTTCCATTAAAAGAGGGAACAGAGTTAAAAGAACCAATTGTTGAGCTCTATTATAAAAGTGATGAGCTTGGAGATCCGATGATAAACTATTATCACGCTAAAATTCTTGGAGTTAGCGAGGAAGAAATTAAAGAAATGGAGAAAATTGCACTTAAAGTAAACGAAGTCCTCAGAGAATACTTCAAAGAAAAGGGAATTCTGCTCGTTGACTTTAAGCTTGAATTCGGCAAAAATGCTAAAGGGGAGATAGTTTTAGCCGATGAAATTAGCCCGGATACATGCAGATTTTGGGATGCAGAGACAAAGAAAAGCTTAGATAAAGATGTTTTTCGCTTTGATAAGGGAGACTTGATTTCGGCATATGAGGAGATTTATAGAAGGATAATGGATTAATTTAGCTTTTTAGAACATGATTTTGTAGTTTTCAATTTTTATTTTGGGTTTTTTAATGACTTTTCCAATCTCATAGCTCAAATAATAGTTGTTGAGAATTTGCAATGTCTCCTCCTTTTCTCCTTGTGAAACTATCACAACAAAACCAATCCCCATATTAAAAACCTTAAACATTTCCTCTAAAGGAACACCATTTTCGTAGATTAATTTAAAAATTCCTCTAATTGGTGGCATTTCAAGGGAAAACCCATATTTTGTGAGCCTCTTTAGGTTTAAAAGCCCTCCACCGGTTATGTGGGCTAACCCCTTAACTTCTACTTTTTCTAAAAGCTCTAAAATTGGCTTTACATAAATCCTTGTCGGCTCAAGCAAATGCTCCCACAGCGTTTTGCCTTCAAATTCATATTCAAGCCCATACTTTGGAATTAAAAGCTTTCTCGCTAAGGTTAGTCCATTAGAGTGAATTCCGGAACTTTCAATGCCGATGACAACATCTCCAGGTTTGATTTTATTCCCTGTGATGACTTTCTCTTTTCCAACGATCCCAATAGCAGTACCCGCCAGGTCAAATCCATTGATTAAGTCGGGCATCACGGCAGTTTCTCCGCCTACAATTGCAATTCCGCTCTGTTTCGCCCCTTCATATAACCCTTTAGCTATTTCTCTGAAAATTTTATCATTGGGATCCCTCACAGCTAAGTAATCAACCAAGGCTATGGGCTCAGCACCAACACAGATTAAATCATTCACATTCATCGCAACCATATCAATTCCGATTGTATCAAACTTCCCAACAGCTTCAGCCACAAGAATTTTTGTCCCCACTCCATCAGTGGTCATAGCTAAGTAGAAATCTCCAAAATCCATTAACGCGGCATAATGACCGATATCCTCAACGGGTTCTCCAATCTTTCCCCTTCTGAACCTGAAGGTTTTTCTTGCGAGTGAAATGATGCTCCTTAATGCCTTTTGTGCTTTTCTCTCATCCACTCCAGCTTGGGCATATGTGAGCATCTGAATCACCAAAGTAAATGGGAAAAATCAGTTTAAAAATTTTGTCATTTTTATGTAAATCCATGTACTATGTGATTTAATATATAATCAATATTTTGTCTAAAAAGAGCTATAAGTATCGGTGGCGATACTAAGTATTGGGGGCGATATCTATGCTCTTTGACCCAAAACCCAAAGTAAAAAGAGAGGACATTTTTGATAGAGAAGAAGAGCTGAAAAAGGTGATGGACTCCATTAAAAATTACCCAATAACACTAATTCTTGGAATCAGGAGAGTTGGTAAGTCATCTGTTCTAAGGGTTGCTCTTAACGAGAGCGATGCAATCGGGATTTATATTGACGCAAGAAAACTGTATATGAATGTTAGTGGATGGATAACAAAGGATGAACTTAAACGCGAGCTTGAAAGTGCCTTGTTAAACCTTAAACCAAAAATATTGAAGTCCCTTCAGTCATATTTCAACTTAGCAAAGTTTTCAATAAAAGGTTTTGAGCTTTCTTTCAGAGAAAAGAGCTTAGCTGACATATTGGAAAATCTTAACGAGTTTGGCGAAGACAGAAATAAGCTCATTGTACTTGCTTTTGATGAGGCCCAGTATCTGAGATTCTACGGAACAAAAGGAGGACGGGAATTCTTAGCCTTGGTTGCCCATGCTTATGATAATCTACCAAACATACACTTTGTTCTCACAGGTTCAGAGATTGGTCTCTTACATGATTTTTTGGGTTTTGAAAACTATGAGGCACTCCTTTTTGGTAGGATATACAATGAAATCACGATAGAGCCATTTACAAGAGAAAAATCCATAGAATTCTTAAAAAAGGGTTTTGATGAAGCTAATTTAAAAGTTAGTGAATGGGAATTAAAAAAAGCCGTTGATGTTTTAGATGGAATTCCCGGCTGGTTGGTTGAATATGGATTTCATTATCTTCACTCGAATGATCCTCAAAAGGCATTAGAGTACACTATGAAGAAAGCACGACAAAGCATATTGGAAGAACTTAAAGAACTTGAAAGAAGAAGTAAGAGGTATACACTGATTTTAAAGGCAGTAGCTTTAGGATTCAATCGCTGGGAAAAAATAAAAGAGTATCTTGAGACGCACAGTGGTAGAATAACAAATGCACGCTTTTCTTCATTGCTTAAAAATCTCGAAAGAATGAGCTGGATAAAGAGTGAACTCAAAGACGGAAAAAAGGTTTATTCAATGACTGATCCTGTGATAGAGCGAGTTTTAAGAGAACTCTGACAGTTTCTAATTTACGCTGAGAAAGTAGATGCTCCCTCCTCAATATGTTTTGTCATTTTTATGTTTAAAAATGCTTAAATATATGCTTAATTTTAACATAACAACGTCAATATTTTTGGGTGGTGGAAATGGCTGAGATTAGAGACGAATTGGGAACTCCTCTAACGGACTCTGCTGTTAAAATTCTCCTCCTCGGAAGCGGTGAGCTTGGAAAGGAAATAGCCATTGAGGCTCAAAGGCTTGGAGTTGAAGTTATTGCCGTTGATAGATATCCCAATGCTCCAGCCATGCAAGTGGCACACAAAAGCTACGTTGGGAATATGAAGGATAAAGACTTCCTGTGGAGCATCGTTGAGAGAGAAAAGCCTGATGCAATAATTCCAGAGATTGAGGCGATAAACTTAGATGCTCTCTTTGAGTTTGAAAAAGAAGGCTATTTTGTCGTTCCAAATGCAAGAGCGACTTGGATCGCTATGCATAGAGAAAGAACAAGGGAAACACTCGCTAAAGAAGCAAAAGTTCCGACATCAAGATACAGGTATGCTACAACCTTAGATGAACTTTATGATGCATGTGAAAAGATTGGCTATCCCTGCCACACAAAGGCAATAATGAGCTCAAGCGGGAAGGGTTCATATTTTGTCAAAGGGCCGGAAGATGTCCCGAAGGCTTGGGAGGAGGCAAAAAAGAAAGCTCGCGGCAGTGCTGACAAAATTATCGTTGAAGAGCACATAGATTTTGAGGTTGAGATAACAGAATTGGCTGTGAGGCACTTAGATGAAAATGGTAAAGTTGTTACCACTTTTCCAAAGCCCGTGGGGCATTATCAGATTAAAGGGGACTACCACTCAAGCTGGCAGCCTGCCGAAATAAGTGAGAAAGCCGAGAGAAAAGTCTACGAAATTGCAAAGAAAATAACAGACGTTCTTGGAGGCTTAGGTTTATTTGGGGTTGAGATGTTCGTTAAAGGGGACAAGGTATGGGCGAATGAAGTTTCACCAAGGCCTCACGATACTGGAATGGCTACTTTGGCCTCTCATCCGACTGGATTCTCAGAGTTCGGTCTTCATGTTAGAGCGGTTTTAGGCCTGCCAATTCCGGCTGTTGAAGAGAATGGCATTAGAAAGTTTCCAATTTTAACCCCAGCGGCAACTCATGTAATTTTAGCAAATCAAGAGGGTTATGCACCAAAGTTTAGAGGGCTGTTCAAAGCCTTAAGGATTCCGAATACAACTGTGAGATTATTCGGAAAGCCTTCAGCTTACAAAGGAAGGAGATTAGGAGTGGCTTTAGCCTGGGACAGAGATGTGCAGGCTGCAAAGAGAAAGGCAGAGCAAGTTGCTCACATGATTGAGCTGAAAACAAGAAGTGGGGAATGGCAAAGCCAAGAATTCATAAAAGAGAAGCACTTGCTTTAGCTTCTCATTCTTTCCCTGTACTCCTCAAGTTTTTTCCTTAAGCTTTCATCTTTTAGCGCCAAAATCTGAATTGCGAGCAAAGCTGCATTTTTTCCATTGTCTATTCCCACCGCAGCAACCGGAACTCCGGGAGGCATCTGAGCTATGCTCAAAAGAGCATCCAATCCTCCAAGCTTGGCCGAAACAGGAACGCCTATGACAGTTTTTGTGGTGTAAGAGGCGATAACTCCGGGCAAGGCTGCGCTTAAACCAGCTATTGCTATGAAAACATCGTAGTCTTTTTTTGCCAGCTCTTCAACCTTCTTTGGGTTTCTGTGAGCTGAGGCAACTTCAACGTCGTATTCAATGCCAAATTCATCCAGCACTTTTGTGACTTTTTCAGCTATGTGAGAGTCACTTTTGCTGCCCATAACAACGAGCACTTTCATGCCACCACCAGCTCGCTTTTCTGTGGTTAAGCTTATAAAGTTTTCGACATATTTATGTTAAAATAAAGCTTAAAAAGTGAAAATTTTAACAAATTTTTGGTGAAGACCATGAAAGTTCTTTTAGTTGGTGCTGGTGGTAGAGAAAGTGCAATTGCCGAAGCCCTCGTAAAAAGCGGTACTAAGCTTTATGTAGTTGCAAAGCATGTTAATCCAGGCATTAAAAGATTAGCTGAATGGTACGGTTTGGCAAAAGAAACAGATGTCAAGAAAATCTTAGATTTTGCTCTAAAGTGGAATGTTGATTTAGCTTTTATCGGTCCGGAGGCTCCGTTAGAGAAAGGTATTGTCAACCTTTTGGAGGAGAACGGCATTCCAACAGTTGGGCCATCAAAAGAGGCTGCCCGGCTTGAGACGAACAAAGCCTTTGCAAGGGCTTTGATGGAAAAGCATAAAATCCCAGGAAGAAAGCTCTTCAAAGTTTTTGATGATGCTAAAGAGATGAGAGCGTGGGTTGATGATTTTGGAAAACCAGTTGTAGTTAAACCCCTCGGATTAACAGGTGGGAAGGGAGTTAAAGTGGTTGGCTACCAGCTTAAGGACAATGAAGAGGCAAAAGAATATGCCGAGCATTTGATTAAAAAAGATGGAAAGGTTTTGATTGAAGAGAGAACGGATGGAGTGGAGTTCACATTTCAGGTGTTTACGGATGGGAAGAGAGTTATTCCAATGCCTTTGGTTCAAGATTATCCACATGCTTATGAGGGTGATGTTGGACCAATAACAGGAGGGATGGGCTCTTATTCGTGTAAAGATCATTTATTGCCGTTTATTACAAAAGAAGATTATGAAAAAGCTCTAAACACTTTGGAAAAAACTATCAGAGCAATGAGAAAAGAGGGAATTCCCTACAAAGGAATTCTCTATGGGCAGTTTATGCTTGCCAAGGATGAGCCTAAAATTATTGAATACAATGCTCGCTTTGGTGATCCAGAAGCAATGAACGTTCTGCCTGTTCTGGAGACTCCGCTTCTTGAAATAGCTGAGGGAATAGTCGATGGAAATCTCAAGAAAGCAGAGTTTGAAAAGAAAGCTGCTGTTGTAAAGTACATTGCACCAAAAGGTTATCCGGAGAATCCAGTAAGAGGGGTTCAAATACAAGTCGATGAAGCTAAAATTTTGGAAAGCGGAGCAAAGATTTACTATGCTTCAATTGATGAGAACTTAACTCTTCTTGGTTCAAGAGCTTTAGCAGTTGTTGGAATTGCTGATTCATTGGAGGAGGCAGAAAAGATTGCTTCGGCTGGAATAAAGCACGTCAAGGGTGAAATCTTCTACCGCAGAGATGTTGGCACCAGAGAGAGTGTTGAGAAGAGGATTAAGATTATGAGAGAGCTTAGGGGTGAGTGAGTTGATTATGAGAGAACAGATTCTGGAAGTTTTGGAAAGATACGATAAGGAGAACATCAGAATTGGTGCCATTGGAAGCCATTCCGCTTTAGATATTGCAGATGGTGCTAAGGAAGAAGGATTTAAAACACTCATAGTTTCCCAAAAAGGGAGACACAGAACTTATGCTCACTACTTCAAGGAAAAGAGGACAAAAGATGGCTTAACTAAGGGTTTCATTGATGAGGTAATAATTTTAGAAAAATTTGCCAAGATAATTGAGATTCAGGAAGAGCTCAGAAGGAAGAACGTCATCTTTGTTCCAAACCGCTCCTTTGTAGTCTACACGGGCATAGATAAGGTTGAGAATGAGTTTTTGATTCCACTCTTTGGAAGCCGTAATTTGCTCAGAAGTGAAGAGAGGAGTGAAGAGAAGAGCTACTACTGGCTCCTTGAAAAAGCTGGCTTGCCCTATCCAGAGAAAATTGAAAATCCAAAGGATATAAACGAGCTCGTTATTGTTAAGCTCCCGCACGCTAAAAAACGCTTGGAGAGAGGATTTTTTACAGCGGCATCCTATAAGGAGTTTAGGGAGAAAGCAGAGCGCTTAATAAAGCTTGGCATAATAACGAAAGAAGACTTGGCCAAAGCGAGGATTGAAAAGTACATTATCGGCCCAGTTTTCAACTTCGACTTCTTCTATTCGCCCATTGATGAAGAGATTGAGCTTTTAGGTATTGACTGGCGCTTTGAGACGAGCTTAGATGGGCATGTCCGCTTACCAGCCCATCAGCAATTGACCCTGCCCGAGCATCAATTTGAGCCCGAATACACTGTCTGCGGTCATGCAAGCTCGACTTTGAGGGAGTCCTTGCTTGAGAAGGTCTTTGATATGGCAGAAAAGTATGTTGAGGCGACGCAAAAATACTATCCGCCTGGAATAATTGGACCCTTCACTTTGCAAACGGCTCTCGACAAGGATTTGAACTTCTACATCTACGATGTAGCCCCAAGAACTGGCGGCGGGACAAACATTCACATGGCTATGGGTCATCCCTATGGAAATGCACTGTGGAGAAAGTCAATGAGCACTGGAAGGAGAATCGCGCTTGAGATTAAGAGGGCTGTTGAACTGGATGAGCTTGAGAAGGTTGTTACATAATTTCTAACTGTTTGGTTACTTTTCAAAATTTTATTTATTTAAAAATTCTAAACTTTGTGAAAAGGGGCCTTTTTAACATTTACTCTTAAGAAATCTATTAACTTCGTCGATATAATAATCATAAGTTTACGAAAATTTTAAGTGTAAATATATTCTTGAATAATATGCCGAGGTAACGATGGGGCAAATAAAAGGTGCTGAACATATGTCAGCAAATATAAGAGACGTCCTTGAGGAATCTATAAAAGTTTCGAAAAATCTAAAAGGAGATATAGCTCTGACAATAATTCTTTTCTTTGTTCTTTCTATTTTTGGATATGTCCAAGCAATGCTCATGAAAAATTTTATAGATTCTCTCGTATCATTACGGGAATTTTCAACAATATTAAAAATTGGCTTGGCTTTGCTGGTTCTTGCATTTTTAAGCTACATAGGAAGTTTTTATGGGGAGTTTATGCTACAGAGGTTGGGGATCAAAGTTTTAAAAATATTTTCTCAAGATTTGGTTTTCTCCATTCATAGAGCAAAACTAGGAAAAATAAGCGGTGGAGACGTGATAGCGAGATTTGTCTCAGACTTGCCAGAGCTCAGTTTGGGATTAGCGGGTCTAATCCCCGGATTAAGTGTTCAGTTGATTAACATTGCAGTAGCAACGTTTACCCTATACTCACTATCTCCCACAATGCTTCTTGTGGCTATTTTGATAATCCCAGTAAATTATACCATCTACAAGAAGGCATCAAAGAAATCCGTTGAATACTCGAAAAGGGAAAGAGAATCGTTGTCAAAAGTAGTTACCGTTACTAAAACAAGCATTGATAATCTTTTCTTCATTAAACGTTTGGATAAGTATGAATATTTTGAAGAGAGATTCTCTATGAGTCTTTCAGAATGGTTAAAGAATATGACAAGATTCCTGCGGGTAAGGATATTCTTTCAGAAATCATATTATTACACAAGCAATATAGCTCGATTGGTAATATTACTTGTTGGTGGATGGCTGGCAACAAAAGGACTCATCTCAGTGGGAGCAATCGTAGCTTTTACGAACTATTTACCACAATTCTATGAACCTCTCACTAATTTGGCCAATTCTTTTACCTATCTCAATGCACTCATCCCTTATGTAGAGCGCTATAAGGAGATAGTAAACATTGAGAAGGAAGACCTTGATAAGGGGCATGAGTTGAAATCAATCAAAAGCATTGAATGTAAAAATGTAAGTGTTGGCATTTTAAGTAACGTGACCCTAGAACTCAAAAAGAACGAAACCATTGGAATCGTTGGACCCATAGGTTCGGGAAAAACGACCTTAGCTTTAACACTTGTTAGATTGTATGAACCAGAGAGTGGCTACATTTTAATAAATGGGAAAGATTACCGGGTTTACAGTCTCAGGTCTCTAAGAAGGAGGATATATTACCTACCATCTAAAGACTTGATTTTTGATGGAACTTTAAAGGAGAATTTGATTCTTGGAGAAGAGTATCAAGAGGATGAGGTTATTCATGTTCTTAAGATTGTAGGAATAGATTTTGCTGAACTTGATGACTATATAAATAGTAAAGCTCTTTCTGAAGGACAAAGACAAAAAATAGCATTAGCTAGGGCCCTTTTAAGAAAACCGGACATTTTAATACTTGACGAGGCGACAAACAGTCTTGATGTTCAAAATGAGGCTCAAGTCCTCAAAAAAATTCGAGAGTTTTTAAAGGACTCGACTTTAATTATAATATCTCATCGTTTAACCGCTCTAAAAAATGCCGATAAAATATTTGTTTTAGATAGGGGAAAGATTATTGATTCTGGCAAACACGATGAACTCTATGAAAGATGCTCCTTGTACAGAGGACTTGTTGAAAAATCAAGAGTCTCTTAGGGACTATAACTCAAAGTATGTCTTGGACGAGTTGTTTTAAAATTAAGGGAGTCTAGGCATTTTAGTGGAGATGGTTATTGTTGTCATTCCATACTTTACTTATGTTATTTATTGAGATATGTGAGTGAAGAAAGTTTTGGTTAACATTTTTATGTCAAAATAAACCTTAAAAACTGTTAATTTTTTACATATTTTTGATAAGGTGATGCTCATGAAATACAGGGCAAAAATTATCGTTCGCTTAAAGGAAGGGCTTAACGACCCGGAAGGGAGGGTAATTGGAAAGACTTTGAAGAATTTAGGTTACAAAATTGAAGACTTAAAAGTGCCGAAATACTTTGAGCTCGTTTTTGAGAGCGAAAATCCAGAGAAGGATGTTAAGGAGATGTGCAAACGCCTGCTTGCAAATCCAGTTATCCACACCTACGAGTATCAAATCGAGCCCTTAGGTGAGTGAAATGCCAAAGTTCGCTGTCATAGTGTTTCCAGGGACAAACTGCGACTTTGAAACAGCTGAAGCAATTAAAAAAGCTGGTGGAAAAGCGGAGAGAGTCTGGTATAAGGAAAGCTTGAAAGACTTTGATGGTGTTGTTTTGCCCGGCGGCTTTAGCTATGCTGATTACCTAAGGGCTGGAGCGATAAGTGCGAGAGCTGAGATAATGGAGGAAGTCAAAGAGCTTGCTAAAGATGGAAAGCCAGTGCTCGGGATATGCAATGGCTTTCAAATTCTAACTGAAGCTAAGCTTTTGTCCGGTGCTTTGAGACCAAACAAAATTCCAAGGTTCCTTTGCAGGTGGGTCTATCTTAGGGTTGCAGACACTGAAACCGCTTTTACGGGATTTTACAAAGAAGGGGAGGTCATTAGGATGCCAATAGCTCATGCTGAGGGTAATTATTACACCAATGATCTGAGCAAAGTTAGGATAGTCTTTCAATACAGCGATGAGAATGGGAATATTAACGAAGAAGCAAACCCCAATGGTTCTATTCTCAACATAGCAGGAATAAGCAATGAAAAGGGCAACGTCTTGGGAATGATGCCGCATCCGGAGAGAGCGAGCGACAGATGGTTAGGAAGTGAGGATGGGTTGAGAGTCTTCAAATCTATGGTGGAGTACGCCAAAAGGTGATCGTGATGTTTCCTCACAAGGAAAAATTTGTCCGCGAAAAGCTCGGAAGAGAGCCTAATGAATTAGAATGGGCAATGATTGAAGTAATGTGGAGCGAGCATGCCTCATATAAATCAAGCCGCAAGTGGCTCAAACTTTTACCAACTAAAAATGAGCATGTCATTTTAGGGCCGGGAGAAGATGCTGGGGTTGTAAAGTTTGACGAAAATACTGCAATAGTCGTTGGAATCGAAAGTCACAATCATCCAAGTGCAGTGGAGCCCTATGGTGGAGCAGCAACAGGTGTCGGCGGAATTGTGAGGGATATACTGTGTATGGGCGCTCGTCCTATAGCTCTGCTCGACCCAATACGCTTTGGCCCATTGGAGAAGGAACGCAATAGGTATCTCTTCGAGTACGTCGTTAAGGGGATAGCTGACTACGGCAACAGGATAGGGGTTCCTACTGTTGGCGGCGAAACGGAGTTTGATGAGAGCTTGGACGGCTATACATTGGTGAATGTTGCATGCATTGGCATAATGCATCCAAATGAGTTAGTCCACAGCTATGTAACCGAGAGTGGTTTGCTTTTGGTTTTAGTTGGGAACAAAACCGGAAGGGATGGAATTTATGGAGTGACTTTTGCGAGTGAGGAGCTGAGCAAAAACGCTGAGGAGGAAGATCGCTCCGCTGTGCAGATTCCGGATCCGTTCACTGAAAAGCTTTTAATTGAAGCGACCCTTGAAGCAGTAAAGACGGGTAAAGTTAAAGCCCTCAAAGATTTAGGTGGGGGAGGCTTAACCTGTGCATCTTCAGAAATGGCTGGAAAGAAAGGATTTGGTGCAGTCATTTATGCAGATAAGGTGCTACAAAGAGAACCTAATATGACTGCAATGGAGGTAATGATTTCAGAGAGTCAGGAGAGGATGCTTTTTGCTATTAAAAAGGAAGATTTGGAAGATATGTCAAAGATTTTTGAGAAGTATGAACTTGAGTGGACAGTTGTTGGAGAGATAATAGACAAGCCAAGATACCTTGTTTACTGGGGTAAAGAAAAAGTTGCTGATTTGCCAATTGATCTGCTCACAGAAGTTCCAATAATAGAGTGGGAAGCCAAGCCGTACAGTGTTGAAAGAGACGTCCAAACTCCTGAAATCTCTCCGCAGGATGCTTTTCTTAAAGTTCTCTCAAGCCCAAACATATTAAGCAAAGAATGGGTTTACAGGCAGTATGACCATGAAGTTCAAGGAAGGACAGTTCTAAAGCCCGGTCTGGATGCGGCTGTGCTGAAAATAAACGATGAATACGGCTTAGCTTTTGTGAGCGATGGGAATCCCTCCTATTCCTATCTGAACCCCTACCACGGTGCAATGGCTTGTGTAGTTGAAGCTGTTAGGAATCTTACTTCTGTTGGTGCTAAACCTCTGTCTTTAGTTGATAACTTAAACTTTGCCTCCCCAGAGAGACCTGAGGTGTATTGGAGCTTCATCGAGACGGTTAAAGGACTCAGAGATGCGGCAAATACCTTTGGATTAGCCTATGTCAGCGGTAACGTGAGCTTTTACAACGAGGTTGGCAACAAACCGATAAAGCCAACTCCGGTAGTTGCGGCTTTAGGAAAGGTCAAGCTTGAGCACATTACAACCATGGACTTTAAGGATGAAGGAGAGCTCATTGCTATCGTTGGGGTTACAAAGAAGGAATTGGGGGGAAGTGAGCTCTATAGAGTTTTGGGCATTGAAGGTGGAATCGCTCCGAGAGTTGACTTAAAAGCGGAGAAAGAAAACGTTGAAGGCATTTTAAAGGCAATTGAGCATGGATCAGTAAAAACTGTCCATGACGTAAGCAGGGGAGGTTTGGCGATAGCTTTAGCTGAGATGGCAATAGCGAGCGGATTGGGCTTTGAGGTTGACATAAGTAAAGTTCCAGTGGAAGCAAAGCTCTCTCCCTTAGAAGTGCTGTTTTCAGAAAGTCAAGCAAGATTTATAGTCAGCTTTGAAGAAGAAAACCTTGAAAAGCTCAGGAAAATTTTCAAAGACTTTGCAGTTATAGGAGAAGTTAAAGGCAGAGAAATGGTGTTTAAGAGCAATGAGGACAAAGTAATTGGGGTAAGTGTAAAAGAAGGGAGAAAAATTTACGGTTCACTTCCAAGGCTTCTTGGAGAGTAACTTTTCTTTTTATTTTCCAACTGGATAGTTTGGTGCTTCGTTCGTTATGAAGATGTCGTGTGGATGGCTTTCCCTGAGCCCGGCATGTGTTATTATCACAAACTCCCCTTTTTCTTTCAGCTCTTGAATGTTCTTTGCTCCAACGTACCCCATTCCAGCTCTTAGACCTCCAATGAGCTGGTATAGGACTTCACTAACACTCCCCTTATAAGGAACAACCCCTTCAACGCCCTCCGGGACGAACTTTCTTGTCTTCATGTGACCTCCCTGATAATATCTCTCTGCTCCTCCTTTCATCATTGCCCCTAAAGAACCCATTCCCCTGTACTGTTTGTATTTCCTTCCGTTGATAATTACCTCTTTTCCTGGAGCTTCCTTTGTTCCGGCTAAGAGATTCCCAAGCATTACAGCATCAGCCCCAGCTGCAATGGCTTTTACGATATCTCCAGAGTACTTGATCCCTCCATCTGCAATGACCTTAATTCCGTATTCTCCTGCCCTGTCTGCTACCAGTGCTATTGCTGTGATTTGAGGAACACCCACTCCAGCCACCACTCTTGTTGTGCATATGCTCCCTGGTCCTATTCCAACTTTAATGGCATCTGCAAAGGTAAGATCATCAACTGCCTTTGGATTTGCAATGTTTCCAACTATTAAGTCAGCGTCAACTTTAGCTCTAATCTCCTTCATGGACTTTATTGCCTTAAGGTTATGCGCATGGGCAGTGTCAATGACTATGACATCGGCCCCTGCTCTGTCTAATGCCAAAGCTCTCTTCAGATCAAAAGGTCCAACAGCTGCAGCTACCAGCAGATCGCCGTTTTCATCTCTCACAGCATTCTTGAACTTTTTCCTCAAAACAAGATCGCTCATCGTTATTAGACCAATAAGCTTGCCTTTTTTGTTCACAACTGGCAATCTGTCAATTCTATTTTTTACCATTATTTTCATAGCCTCTTCAACGCTTATGTCCTCTTCAACTGTTATCACTTCTTTAGTCATGATGTCTTTCACTTTCTGCCCTTCTTTTGCTGCAATATCCTTCTTAGATACTATCCCAACAACTTTTCCATCTTTGATGACTGGCAGTCCATCGATGTCGTGCTTCTCCATTAAGAAAAGTGCGTAGTCTAAAGTCTCGTCTGGACTTATGGTTATGACGTCTTCAATTATAAAGCGCTCTGCCTTTTTGACTTTTTTGACCATCTCAACCTGCTCTCCTATGCTCATGTTCCTGTGAATAACTCCTAAACCGCCTTCTCTTGCCATCGCTACTGCCATCTCCCATTCTGTAACAGTGTCCATCGCTGCGCTCAGAATTGGGATGTTGAGCTTTATGTTCGGCGTAATTTGGGTAGAAACATCAACGTCTTTGGGCTCAACTTCAGTTGCCTGGGGGATCAAAAGAACATCATCAAAGGTGTAACCCCTAATTGCATTAACAAATTTTTGTTCAAATTTGCCCATATTATCCCTTCCTCCATCCACTTTTTAACATAAACCTGACAAAGGGTTTTTAAGGTTTTTGTATATGAATTTATGACGTCATGAAATCCTCAGAAAATGGCATATTCATGAAAAATAAATCAACTGTCCGAGTTTCAATGCAAAGCAATTTTTAACAACATTTTTTTGGCATGTTTGAAATTTCTCGAATGTTTTTGCACAGTTTGACAACTTTACAAAGGTAAAGCTTATAAACTCAAGGCGATGCCTAAGAACGAACATTCCCCGAGGTGAGGACAATGAACAAGACAAAGAAGATACTTGCCCACATAGCACCAATCGCAATCGTTTTAGCATTATTAGCACTTGCATGAAAATCTGACAATCATGCTCATCATTCATTCCAATTTTTTGTCTTTTCTCTTTTCTATTCCTATGATTCATGAAATATTTGACAACAAATTTGCCAAAAAGTATAATAAACAGTCAGCTTATCCTTTAGCGGTGATTTCCATGGTAAGGGGGGAGTACGAAACCAATTAAAAAAGAAATTAGAAAAGCCTATTCTGAAGCAGAGATTTTGGGAGAAATTTTAAGAGAAGGAATTTATTGGGCTTTTATGGGCCGCCCGTTTGAGGTGCTGCCGTTTTTGAGGGGCAAACTTTTGAGTGAAGCAGCAAAGCTCAACGGTGCAAGTGAAAATGCAAGGCTTGAAATTGAAAGGCTTTTGAAAGAGCTTGAAGGACTTTATAAAGAAATCAGCATGTCAGAAAAGGTCAGTGAAGAGCAGATAGAGGCTGTTTTGTCCTATAGGGAGAAACTCTTTAAGATTGTGTATGGTTGAGGTAGGTTTATAACCTTCCTCCCTTCTATTATTCTTGGGATGATGACGGAGATTTCGCCCGATGGATGAGGACACTCGCATGGGCTGACCTATCTCCATATAAGCTTTTCTTTCTTGAGATTTGGCTAAGTTTGTGCATCTTTTAAGAAGGGTCTCTTTAGCAATATTTTCTTATCTCAAGCTTGTAGTTTAAGCTTCGTTTTCTTATTTTTGCACGTTAGCGCGGTTGTAGTGAGCTTTCAAAAATACGCCAATTACAGAGAAAACACTTTACAAACAGCTTTTTTAGAAGGATACACGAACCTTGATCAAACTTCGCTTTTTCGAAGTTTGTTAGAGAAAGGTTTATAAATACTCTCCATGAACAGCCTAAGGAACTTCACGATAATGGGATTAAAAACCCCGCTTCTTGGAGGTGTTGGAAATGGAAGCTGTCAAGATACCAGTCTGTACGTCATGTGGAAAGGAGATAACTCCAAGGGAGCACGCGACACACTTCATCTGCCCCAACTGTGGGGAGGAGATAATCTGGAGATGTGAAAGCTGCCGCGTATTGGGGGCAACGTACAAATGCCCCAAGTGCGGATGGGAAGGACCATAAAGAGGTGATTTAAATGAGCGATTTCAACATTGTTGGTGTTATTAAGGTTATGCCCACAAGCCCAGAGGTTGATCTGGACAAGCTTGAGGAAAACATAAAGAAGGCAATACCAGAGAAGTACGGTTTCGTTAAGATTGAAAGGGAGCCAATAGCATTCGGTTTGGTTGCTCTTAAAGTTTACGTCCTTGCCAAGGACGAGGAAGGCTACTCCCTTGACGAAGTTGCCGATGCATTCAGAAAGGTTGAAGACGTTGAGAGCGCCGAGGTAGAAAGCGTCTCAAGAATTTGATAAATGGGGCAAATGCCCCACAGGATATTCTTTTTTAAATCCCAATGTTTAGAAATGTGGGGCTTTTTAGGTCTTCTAAGATCTCACTTAATGATTCGTTGCTAATTTTGCTGTAAACTTCCTCAAACTTATTCTCTCTACCTTCTTTCATCTTTGCGAGTTCTCTGATTGCCGTGAAGAAGTTCTTGAGCTCTTTGTCTTCTTCGAAGGCATTCACTAAAACGTCAATGTTTTCATAAACTTCTCTGTAGAGCTTCTCGTTGAATAGATCTTTTACAAACTCAGTTAATGTGTCAAATGCAAATTCAAAAAGCTCTTCATTTTCCTCAGCTTTTGCAAGTGCAAGGCTTAGCGATTTGAATGCGCCTTTATAATCCTCCCTGCCCGCATATACTTCAGCCTCGATCAACCTTGCATTTATTTCAATGTCTGTATCTCTTGGGGTCTTCAAGACCTCTTTAATCAGTTCCTCAGCTTTTTTATCTTCCCCTTTTTCATAGTAGAAGTGGGCAAGATCAATTAGGCTTATTAGGTAGTTTTTTTCATCCCCTAATTCCTCAAATAGTGTTCTTGCTTTCTCCATAAGCTCAATTGCCTTATCCAAATCACCAAGCTCTTCGTAGTTTACTGCCATGTGTGCTAAGGTTAACGCCTCTTCTTTTTTGTCGCCTCTTTTTCTTTCCAGCTCTAATAACTTTTCATAGACATCTATCGCTTTATCTGGCATGCCAAAATGCTCATAGGCATCTGCCAAGTAATACAATGCTTCGCTGTACTTCTCTTCATCACCTTTATGCTTCTCTGCAATTTTCTTGTAAACTTCAATGCCTTTTTCAATCTCATCAAGGTGTGCATAAATGTGTGCAATTTCATGAGCGAGCTCATAGGCTAACTCACCTTCACACTCCAAAGCTAAATCCTCAAGTTTTTTGAGCAGTTCTCTAAGCTCATCCTCTTTTTCGATCTCTTCAAGGTAATCGTCAAGATGCTCAAGAACTGCTTCACAGTCTTTCCTTTTTAGGGCTTTTTCAAACTCCTTCATGACTCTCACCATCAATGGTTTGTTATGTTGAGGTTAAAAATCTATGGCAAAGTGTCTATAAGGGAATCTCGTTAGTGTTTTAGATTAGAAATCATGTTTCCTGATGCGTAAAATGATAGTAGGTTCCTATTTCATCAAAAAGACTTGATATTGTGTCTGGACATTCTACATTTGTAATCGAAAAATTTATAAATAATCCAAAGGAACCTATGAGTGGAAACAACAAATTGTGAATAAAAGCTGTTATGGTATAATTTAAAAAATTAAAGGAGGTGGGCGGAGATGGCCCAGCTCGCAGGACAACCAATCTTAATTCTGCCTGAGGGAACTCAGAGATATGTTGGTAAGGACGCCCAGAGGTTGAACATCTTGGCTGCAAGGATTGTTGCTGAGACCGTTAGAACAACTTTAGGACCAAAAGGAATGGACAAAATGCTCGTTGACAGCCTTGGCGACATCGTTATCACAAACGACGGTGCAACTATTCTCGATGAGATGGACATCCAGCACCCAGCTGCAAAGATGATGGTTGAAGTCGCAAAGACCCAGGACAAGGAGGCTGGTGACGGTACAACCACAGCAGTTGTTATTGCCGGTGAGCTCCTCAGGAAAGCTGAAGAGCTGCTCGACCAGAACATTCACCCAAGCATCATCGTCAAGGGTTACACAATGGCTGCCGAGAAAGCACAGGAGATACTTGACAGCATCGCAAAGGATGTCGATGTCAACGATGAAGAGACACTCCTCAAGGCAGCAATCACCGCAATCACTGGAAAGGCAGCTGAGGAGGAGAGGGAGTACTTGGCAAAGCTTGCCGTCGAGGCTGTCAAGCAGGTTGCAGAGAAGGTTGGCGACAAATACCATGTGGACATTGACAACATCAAGCTTGAGAAGAAGGAGGGTGGAAGCGTTAAAGATACAAAGCTCATCAAGGGTGTTGTAATCGACAAAGAGAGGGTCCACCCAGGAATGCCAAAGAGGGTTGAGGGAGCTAAGATTGCACTCATCAACGATGCAATTGAGGTCAAGGAGACAGAGACAGATGCTGAGATCAGAATCACAAGCCCAGAGCAACTCCAGGCATTCCTCGAGCAGGAGGAGAGAATGCTCAAGGAGATGGTTGACAAGATCGTTGCAACAGGAGCAAACGTTGTCTTCTGCCAGAAAGGTATTGATGATTTAGCACAGCACTATTTGGCTAAGGCTGGAATCCTGGCAGTGAGGAGAGTTAAGAAGAGTGACATGGAGAAGTTAGCAAAAGCAACAGGAGCCAAGATAGTCACAAACATCAGAGACCTCACACCAGATGACCTCGGTTACGCAGAGGTCGTTGAGGAGAGAAAGGTCGCTGGCGAGAACATGATCTTCGTCGAGGGTTGCAAGAATCCAAAGGCAGTGACAATCCTCATCAGGGGTGGAACAGAGCACGTCGTTGATGAAGTCGAGAGAGCAATGGAGGATGCAATCAAGGTTGTCAAGGACATCGTCGAGGATGGAAAGATCGTCGCAGGTGGTGGAGCAAGCGAGATCGAGCTCAGCGTCAAGCTCGACGAGTATGCTAAAGAAGTCGGTGGAAAGGAGCAGCTCGCCATCGAGGCATTCGCCGAGGCACTCAAGGTAATTCCAAGAACATTAGCAGAGAACGCTGGACTTGACCCAATCGAGACACTCGTTAAGGTCATCGCAGCCCACAAGGAGAAGGGACCAACAGTCGGTGTTGACGTCTTCGCAGGAGAGCCAGCGGACATGATGGAGAGAGGCGTTATCGAGCCAGTTAGGGTTAAGAAGCAGGCAATCAAGAGCGCAAGCGAAGCAGCAATCATGATCCTCAGAATCGACGACGTCATAGCAGCACAGAAGCTTGAGAAGGAGAAGGAAGGAGAGAAGGGAGGAGGAAGTGAAGACTTCAGCAGCGACCTTGACTGATTCCTCTAACTTTTCTTCTTAAGTTTTCTTTTGAAAATCCTTGGTGAATTTTAAAATACCCTTTTGGTCGTTTTGAAATGCCGTATATTCAAAGAAGATCTCTTTTGGCTTTTGGAGCATTTCTTTTAAAAGCAGCTAAAAAGTTTTAAGGCATGAACTTAACACTTTTATATTTCGTCTGAAATAACCCAATTGGGGGTGAGCAAACTATGGAAGTTATTGAAGCTATTTATGAGGACGGTATTTTGAAACCACTGAAGAAACTCAATCTTAAGGAGAAGGAAAAGGTAATCCTTGTAATTAGGGAGAAGGTCATTGATGATGATTTCATTACCCTCATTGAAGAGCTCAGCAAGAAGGTTCCAAAAGTTGAAAATGCATCTAAACTTCTGGAGGAAGAAAGGAAATGATTGTGCTCGATGCTAATATTTTAATTGATGCTCTCTTTGAAAAGAACGAGGAAAGACGAAATCTCGCTCTAGATCTCTTTCAAGCTATCAAGGGAAAAACAGTATATGTCCCAAGAATCTTTATTGTTGAAGTGGTTTCGATTGCAAAAAGACTTGGAATAGGACTGAGCTTAGAAGAGCTGTTCACATTGGTGGAAAGATTTAACATCAAGGAGGAGAATGAAATTTTTAATTTGGCAGTTTATATAGCAGAAAATGTTCATCCCAGAGCTGTTGATTCGTATTATATTGCAACTGCCATCTTGACTGGTAGTATTGTTATTTCAAATGATAAAACATTAGTAAAGAACTGCAAAAAGGCAGGTATAAAAGCATTCTACTTGGTTGAAGAGCACAAAGAGGCTTTAAATTACCTCAACAAATATATTCGATCATAATCTTATTTCAATCTCTCCCTCAAGCTTCCTCAGCTTTTCCTTGGCTCTTCTCAGCTGGGCGTTGGCTAAGTTAACTATCTTCGCAATGTATTCTTCACTCACCCAAAGGGCACCATTTTCTCCTAAGGGAACGTCCATTCTTTCTGTCGAGCGTATTTCAACTACAAGCTTCTTGTGGCTGATGCTCTTGATGTTTGAATGCTTGAACCCGCAATTCACAGCTAAATTTAAAAGCTCAACAGCATCTTCCAGTGTTTTGGCAGAAACGTGAATTATCGGGCTGTGAAGCATGAACCAGAGCATCCCAGAGTTGTGCTTCTTGACCGCTGTTAAGACTTCTTCAGGAGAAACCTCTCTGTGCCACTTGCCAAGCCATTCAGCGTTAACCTTATCTCCAAACTCTGGCATCTGCATTACCGCTATTCTTCCAGAGCATGAAGATGTTGTGAAGTAGTTTGGAAGGGAGTTTATTTTTTCTAAAAGAGGAATTATGTCCTCATCGACTAACCCCTTATCTAAGGCTTCGCTCAGACTTTCCATTGCTTTTCGCTTTTGGAGTTCAAAGTTCTTCTCGTAGAGGAACATGAAGGTAAATTTGTGAAGGTGTTTAAAAAGATTGACATAACCTTTAAGCAAAGGGTATGAATGCTCCCTTTTTCTTTACAAACTCCACAAACCTCTTGTAAGTTGGATGTGCACCCAAAGTTTCGCTGTCTCCAATAGCTATCAACTTGCGCTTTGCCCTTGTTAGAGAAACGTTTAGCCTTCTCAAATCAGTTAAAAATCCAAGCTCGCCCTTTTTATTGGAGCGAACGAATGAAAGAATAATAACTTCTTTCTCCCTCCCCTGATACCCGTCAACGGTTTTTACTTCAATTTCATCGTTTTCTATGAGTGAGCTTATTAAATCTCTCTGGTCATCATAAGGCGTTATAACTCCAATTGACTCTGGCCTAATACCCATTCTTAACAATCTTTTTACTATCTCCTTAACGAGCTTTGCTTCCAGCGGATTCTCCCTTGAAAGCGAACCTTTCCTCTGCCTTTCCCACTTTTCCGGATGTTTGGATGTGTCAACAAAGACTAAGGGTTCTTTTGGATTTAAGATGGAATCCCAGGGCTCTCCAAAATGGAAAACCCTAATGCCCAAATCGAGCAGAGTTATGTTTTTAACGCCATCATAAGCCTTAATTCTTCCATTGTAAAATTCTCTGCTTGGGAACTCCATGAGTCTTTCATTCATTCTGTACTGGATTTCAAGCATCTTTGCCTTTGATGGGTAAAGTTTAATAAGCTTTTCAAAGAGCGTTTCGCTGAGTTCCTTTGCTTCCTCACTCAAAATCGTTGGGGGTAATTGCTTATGATCCCCAGCTAAGATGAATTTTTTGGCTTTTGCTATTGGGATTAAAACGCTTGGAATTGTTGCCTGCGAAGCTTCATCCACAACAGCGACATCAAAGTTAATATCCTTTATGAAATCAAGAGCCGCTGAAGAGTTTGTGCTTAAAACAACATCTGCTTTTGATATTACCTCCCTTATTATTTCTTCCTCAAGCTTTTTGGCTTCATCATACAGCTTTTGAACTTTCTCGTTAAATGCTATCCATTGGGCCATTGATTTCACAACTCTTGCTGGAATTCCTCTTGCTCCTATTCCTCTCTCTGCGAGCCTTAGAATTTGCCTATCTGTAAGACCTCTCCGCCATTGAGGTGTTGGTTTTGTACACTGATCTCTGAGCATTGCCAACCTTTCAGCCTTGCTCCTAAGCTCTTTCACCCTCCTAAACTTCTCGTGGGTTTCAACCTGATAAGCCAGTGTTGATTCCTTTAGGTGCTTTGATACCCTGGAAGGATGTCCCAAGCGAACGAGCTTAACTTTTCCCCATAAGCGCTCGACTAAGTTATCAACGGCTACGTTGCTCTCTGCAGTCGCCAGAACTTTCTTCCCTCTTTTTACTTCTTGAAGAATAACTTCAGCAAGTGTTCTTGTCTTTCCAGTGCCGAAGGGGCCGTGTATCAGGAAGAAGTCTTCGCCCCCCAAAGCGAAGCTTACAGCCTTCCTTTGGCTTTCGTTTAGCTGCTTATCAAATGGTTTAAATTCAACCTCAACACTTTCTTTGGGCTTTTCTAATCCAAGAGCGAATCTTAATGCCTGCTTTCCGCTTTTGCTGAGCCTTTCAAGGTTTTCCATCTGCCTCTTGAAGGTTACATCATTGGCATAGAGGTCGATTCTAACGTTTCTTAACGCCCAAGAAGGAACAGTCTCAAGGGCAACGACAAGAAAGCGCTTTCCCTTTTCAGTAACAGTCCCAATTAAATCACTTGCCAAAGGATTTCCCCTGCTTATCACAACCAAATCTCCAACGCTGATTTCAGTCTTTATCTCCTGCTTTCTGCCGTATTTAACGAGTTTGTATCCAAACTCTTCGCCGATGATTTTTCCATTTAAGCCAAGAACAGCTCTTCCCACTTTTTCTCTCTCATAGCCAGTTAGCTTTCTCATCTCCTCTCGCATAGCCTCTATCTCTGCCTCTCGCTCAAGCTCAACAAGCTCTTTGAGATGGTTAATGTATCGAACTATGTTCATTTATTCCACGCTCCCTCATATCTAACTCTCGATCTTCATTAAAAGCGTTGGGTTATCTAACCATAAATTATTTAAAGTTGAATTATTTAAAGTTGAATAATGCGGTGATGCATAATGGAGAATCCATTTATATTTGGAGAACCCGCTAAAGGTGAGAAATTCATAGATCGAAAAAGAGAGCTTGAGAGGCTTAGGAATTACATCATAAATGCAAGAAATGTGATCATATATTCGCCAAGAAGATTTGGCAAAACATCTCTCATATTGAAGGTGCTTGAAGAACTGAAAGGGGATATAATTCCCATTTTTATTGATTGTTATTCAGTAACCTCTGAAAAAGACCTTGCAAGCAGGCTTACAAAAAAAGTTCTCCAGCATTACAAGGGAAAGGAGATATGGTATGCTGTAAAGAAGCTATTCCAAAATATAACCCCAAAAATTACAATTGAAACGACACCCAGCGTACAAATTGAAATCAGTTATGAAGGTGTTGAAAATTGGGAGGAAGCGTTAGATTTACCCCAGAAGTTGGCGTTAGACAAAGGTAAGAGGGTTGTTGTAGTTTTTGATGAATTTCAGGAACTTGCAAAATTTGATAATTTGCTTAAACTCCTGCGGTCAAGATTTCAGCATCACGATAAAGTCAGCTACATCTTTATTGGAAGCAAAAGGCACTTAATGGAATGGATATTTAAGTCAAAGGAAAGTCCGTTTTATAATTTCGGTGCGCACATTACTCTCAAGGAGATACCTAAGAAGGAATTTGAGATATACATCCAGGATGCATTTAAAAGAGGGAATATTAAAATTAAAGAGCATGTTGTGGATTTGATACTCTCTTTGACACGATGCCACCCATATTACACACAAAGACTTTGCTTTGAGCTTTGGTATGTTGGAACGCTTAAAAAGGTGGTGGACGAAAAAGATGTGGAAAAAACCTTAAGTGAGCTTATATCAGATTTAGAAGATTCTTATCTACTAATTTGGGAGTCTTTGACTCCGAACCAAAGAAAAGCTCTACTCGCAGTAGCCAAAGGAGAAGAAGACCTATTTTCAGGAGAATTCTTACGTAAATATGACTTTAAAAGCCCAGCAAGTGTACAATCTGCCTTGAGAAAGCTTGTGGAAAAGGAGTTAGTTACCAAAATTGGAGAGGCATACAAGGTATCAGACGTTTTCATGGAGTACTGGTTGAAAAAACGGTTCCTTGAAGAATAGTATTTTGTTTTGGTGGGCCCGCGGGGCTTCGAACCCCGGACCTCCCGCTTATCAGGCGGGCGCTCTGACCAGGCTGAGCCACGGGCCCTCTTCAACTGGTGCCCCGGCCGGGATTTGAACCCGGGTCGCGGGATCGAGAGTCCCGCATGATTGACCGGGCTACACCACCGGGGCGCCGATAATCCTAAGCTCTGTCAAATTTATAAATTTTTCGGTAATTTGGGCATTGCTTACTCTTGGCTTCCGTAATCCTTATATCCTCTTCTTTCAACATTAATGTACTGGCGTGGGGTGAGTGTTATGAAAGTTTTGATAATGGCTGGCGGTTATGCTACTCGTCTGTGGCCCATTACAAAGGATAATCCAAAAGCACTGCTTCCTCTGGGAGACAGGTACATCATAGACTACATCCTTGAAAAAACAAAGGAGCTGGGCTTAGAGGTTTATGTATCAACCAACAGATTCTTTGCGAAGTACTTTGAGGAGTGGAGCAGGGATAAGGATGTCGAGCTCTTGGTTGAAGATACATTTCACGAAGAGGAGAAGCTCGGCACCATTGGAGCCCTACAAGAAGCGATAAGCAAGCTCGGTTTGGATGATTATCTCATCATCGCTGGAGATAATCTATTCTCCTTCAGCTTGAAGGACTTCTTGGACAAATACAATGGAAAAACGCTGATAGCTGTCTATGATGTTGGTGACTTCGAGCTTGCGAAGAGGTATGGTGTTGTTCTTCTTGAGGGAGATAAGGTGATTGATTTTGAAGAAAAACCAGTAAAGCCCAAATCAACCCTCATAAGCACTGGAGTCTATGTATTTCCAAGAGAGATAATGGGAGTGATACCCCAGTACTTGGAAGAGGGCAACAAAGACTCTCCAGGCTACTTTATTCAGTGGCTCCTATCTAAAGGGACTGAGATTTATGCATACAAATTCGATGAGTACTGGTATGACATCGGAAGTGCGGACAGCTATCTTGAGGCTTTGAAGACCCTTTTGAGGGAGAGCTACATTGAGGAGATACAGATAAGCCCTTATGCGAAAATTATTTCCCCTGTTGTTATAAAGAGGGGAGCAAAGATCCTTGGAAGGTCAATAATTGGGCCATATGCCTACATTGGTGAGGGATGTGTTGTTGAGAATTCTGACATAAGCGACTCAATAATTTTTAAAAACACCATAATAAGGAATTCAACAATCTGGCGTTCGATCATTGATGAGAAGTGTGAGATAAGGAATTTAGAGCTTAAGAAGAGCTTAGTCGGTGGGCATGCGAAGATACAAAGGGGAGACTAATTAATAAAAATGAGGGGCACCGCATAGAATTCGACCTTTAAACGGAGTTTCACCCTGAAGCAAAGCTTACATCCCATCCAAACCCTGCAGCTCTGGGCAAACTGCAGAATTTGTTCAGGCTATAAACCTTGGATCGAGATGAAGCTTCGTTTTTGGTCTCTTTTCTATACAGTGCCCCTCACTATACAGCTCTCGCTTAACATATATAAAGCTTTCTTGTTTTTAATGCTTGTTTTAATTAAAGTTTTAATTTAGAATAATAAAACAAAACTCTCCAAGATAGTGGATGAACTTTTCGCTCATTTTACGATTGTCATATAATTGAATCTTTACTCCTCAGGTGGGCAAAAAGCTTATATATCATCGGCAGTGCTTAATTAAATGTAATTAAATGTCATTAAAGCTGGAGGTGATTTGAATGGGAGAGGATGAAAGAAAATACACAACAGTCTCAATTCCGAAGCCCCTCTATGAGAAGATAAAGAAGAGAATTGAGGGAACAGGCTTTACATCAGTCTCTGACTACGTTACATATGTTCTGAGGGAAGTGCTGGCAAGCTTGGAGGAAGAGGAGAAGGAAGAGGTCTTCAGTGAAGAGGAGGAGGAAAAGGTTAAGGAAAGACTTAGGGCTCTCGGCTATCTCGACTGACTTCTGTTAATTTTTATTTGGGTGATTGGAATGGTTTCTAAGCCACATGGTGGGAAATTAGTTAGGAGAATAGCTGCTCCAAAAACGAGGGAAAGAATCATAGGCGAGCAGAGGGAATATCCGAAGGCTGAAGTTGACCACGGAAGAGCAATTGACCTTGAAAATATAGCCCATGGTATTTATTCCCCACTTAAGGGCTTTTTAACGAGCGATGATTTTCAATCTGTTTTGGATCATATGAGGCTTAGCGATGACACCCCATGGACAATCCCGATTGTTCTTGACGTGGAAAAGCCTGAATTTGAAGAGGGTGATGCAATTCTGCTTTACTATGATGATCTGCCTATAGCGAGGATGCATGTTGAGGAGATTTATACCTACGATAAGAAAGAATTCGCCCAGAAGGTTTTCAAAACAACTGACCCCAATCATCCTGGGGTTGCTAAGGTCTATGGGATGGGCAAATATTTAGTTGGCGGCGAGATTGAGCTTTTGAACGAGCTGCCAAATCCTTTTGCGAAGTACACCCTCAGGCCAGTTGAGACAAGGGTTCTGTTTAAGGAGAGGGGATGGAAGACAATAGTTGCCTTCCAGACAAGGAACGTTCCCCACATGGGGCATGAGTACGTTCAAAAAGCTGCGCTGACTTTCGTCGATGGTCTATTCATAAACCCTGTCTTAGGAAAGAAGAAGAGAGGAGATTATAGGGATGAGGTAATCATCAAAGCCTATGAGGTTCTGTTCAAGCACTACTACCCAAGGGATGCAGCAACACTCGCAACCGTCAGGTATGAAATGAGATATGCTGGACCGAGAGAGGCAATACACCATGCAATCATGAGGAAGAACTTTGGGGCGACGCACTTCATAGTTGGAAGGGATCATGCTGGGGTAGGTGACTACTATGGGCCATATGAAGCATGGGATCTGTTCGATGAGTTTCCGGATTTGGGCATAACCCCGATGTTCATACGAGAGGCTTTTTACTGCAAAAGATGCGGCGGAATGGTCAACGCTAAAATCTGCCCGCACAGCGAGGAGTTCCACGTGAGGATAAGCGGAACAAAGCTCAGGAAGATGATAATGAGCGGTGAAAAGCCTCCTGAATATATGATGAGGCCAGAAGTTTACGAGGTCATAAGGAGCTTTGAAAATCCATTCGTGGAGTGATGTGAATGCTTATAATCCACCACTGGGACACCGACGGCATAACATCGGCAGCTTTAGTTGCTAAAGCTCTTGACTTAGAGGAGTTTGAAAATTTAAGTCCCCCTATTGGGGAGTTCAGACTTGATGAGAGAATCAGAAAAGCAGTTGAAAAAGCTGACACGGTTTACGTGCTCGACTTGAATCTGCCAAACGAAGTTGAAGACATTGATAAGGAGACGGTCTTCATCGATCACCACATACAGCCCAAAATCGGGAATCCAAAAGTTAAGCAGATAAACCCGGCTTTGAATGGAGAATATGCTCCCTCAGCCTCTTTCGTTGTTTCCCAATATTTTGGCATTTGGAATGAATGGTCTGCTTTGGGTGCTTTGGGTGACATGGGCAAGAAAGCACTTGAACTCCCTAAAGTTAGAGAGCTTTTAAGGGGATTAACTGAAAACGAAGCCCTTAGATTGGTCCAGCTCCTTGATTCAAACTATGTGGTAATGGATAGGGAAGGTGTGGAAGAAGCTGTGGAGGTTCTCCTAACGCATAGCCTGAAAGAGCTTTTGGAGTATGAGCCCTGGGTTAAGAAAGCTGAGGCAATTGAAAAGACAATTAATGATGCAATTGGTAATTTGAAGCTTAGAGATGGATTTGCCTTTATAACCTTTGAGAGTCCCTTTAATGTGATCTCCAAAGTCGCAAGGAAAGCTGTCTGGGAGCTTGGATACAACGGAGCGGTGGTTGTGAACAGGGATTTTCACGGAAAAGCCCAGATATACTTTAGAATTTCCCCCAAGCTTGCTGAAAAAATAGATATGGGTGGAATAATTTTTGCTTTAAAGGAGAGAGGATTTAACGCCGGTGGAAAGAGGGAAGTTTTAGGGTGTATATGTGAAAAATCTAAAGCTGATGAAGTTTTGGATATAATTAACGCTCATCTGAGGTGATTGGAATGAATGAGATGTTAGAGAATGTTAAAAAAGTCTTTGTGATTGGTCTTGACTCTGCTCCACCCGAGCTTTTATTTAACAGATTTTTGGATGAGTTGCCTAACATAAAGTGGCTTGTAGAGAGGTCAATTTACGGTCCAATGAAGAGCACAATTCCCGCCATAACAATTCCAGCCTGGATGGTGATGGCAACGGGGAAAACCCCTGGTGAGCTTGGCTTGTACGGTTTTAGGCACAGGAAAAAGGGAACTTACAATGACATCTGGATTGCCCACAGCTTGATGGTCAAGGAGAAAGCAGTTTGGCACTACATAACCGAAAAGGGCAAAAAATCGGTTTTGGTTGGAATTCCACCGAGTTATCCTCCAAAGCCAGTTAATGGCTGGCTTATCTCCTGCTTCATCACACCAGATGCTTCCGTTGATTATACGTATCCAAAAGAGCTTAAGGGAGAAATTGAACGCTTAGTTGGTGAATATATCTTTGATGTGGTCTTTAGGAAAGAGAACAGGGATGAGGTTAAAGAGCAACTCTGGGAGATGACAGAAAAGCGGTTTGAAGTGATTAGATACCTCATTCAAGAGAAGGATTGGGACTACTTTGAGTTCGTTGAGATTGGTCTTGACAGAGTTCACCATGCATTCTGGAAGTACTTCGATGAGAACCATCACCTCTATCCTGGCAATGACAATCCATACAAGAACGTCATCCCCGATTATTATAAGCTCCTTGACAAAGAAATTGGAAAGACTTTGAAGCTTCTGGACTTGGATGAGACGGCTGTAATCATTGTTTCAGACCACGGAATAAAGGCAATGAAAGGTGCATTTGCAATCAACCAGTGGCTAATTGAGGAAGGTCTCTTGAAGATTAAGAATCCAGAGATTTTGAAGGAAGGAAGGCAGGTCAGATTCAACGAGCTCAAAGTTGACTGGAGCAAAACTATTGCATGGGCATGGGGCGGCTATTACTCCAGAGTTTTCCTCAACGTGAAGGGAAGGGAACCAATGGGAATAATTGAGCCCGAAAGGTATTACCAGGTTAGAGATGAGGTTGCCGAGCTGATAAAGAGCATAAGAGGACCAAACGGAGAAAAGTGGAACACTAAGGTGTTCTATCCTGAGGAGATTTATCCAGTTGCCAAAGGTGACAAGCCGGACATGATGGTTTATTTGGATGATTTGAACTGGAGAGCTGCAGGAACCCTCGGCTATGAAAGTCCCTATCTGTTAGAGAACGATTTAGGGCCGGATGATGCAGTTCATGCTGAGTATGGAGTTTTCTCCCTCTACCTGCCCGGCATGAGCGAAGCAAAGAGAACACAGCTAACAATCTACGACTTTGCTCCAACAGTACTCAAACTCTTTGGAATGAAAAAGCCTCTCATAGGGAGGAGTGTTGTGTGAGCGAAGATATAATCTATAACTTCGAAAGTTGATAAATACCCGAGGTGATGCAAATGAAAATTTCATATGATCCAAAGTATGATGTTATGTACATCAAGTTTTCAGATGCAAAAATAGTGGATACCGTTGAAGTCGATGAGGGGATTATCATAGACTACGGGGAGCATGGAGAAATCGTAGGTATAGAGATAATTAACGCATCAGTGAAGATCAAGCCGAAACCTCTGAGCGAGATAACCATAAAAATAGAAGAACAAGCTGCTCCTTAGGTGAATGCTATGGAGGGATTTACAATCTGGCTCACCGGTCCAAGCGGTGCTGGGAAGACAGTTTTAGCACATGCTTTAAAGAAGAAGCTAAAAGAAATGGGGTACAAGGTTGAAATCCTTGATGGAGATGTCATAAGGAAAACACTCTATCCAAACTTGGGCTTTTCCAAGGAAGCGAGGGAAATGCACAACAGGATAGTGATCTACATGGCAAAGCTCTTATCAAGGAATGGTGTCATAGCTATAGTTTCTCTGATTTCGCCGTATAGGGCTGTTAGGGAGTACGCAAGAAAGGAGATAGGTAGATTTATTGAGGTTTATGTATATGCGCCGTTGGAGGTCAGGATTCAGAGGGATCCAAAGGGATTATACAAGAAAGCCATGCGCGGTGAAATAAAGGGGTTAACTGGCTACGATGGAGTTTATGACGGCCAGTGAATTGTAATACGACTCACTATAGGGCGAATTGAATTTAGCGGCCGCGAATTCGCCCTTAGGCAGTGCTGAGGAAGGCTAGGGAGCTCGGTTACTTGAAATAATGTATAGGAGTATACAGAAATCGGGTGTGTTAGCAATGTTGTATAATAGTATACAAAATATTTAAATCTGATTAATTAGGTATAGTACTATACAGGTGATGTTATGTACCGCAGATTTGATCTTAATGAACTAAAGGAAATAATTGAAGAAGACTTAAAAGCCGGAGAAGAAGAATACCACAAAGAACGATACAACATAAGCTCAATTGCATTCTTAAGGCAATAGTGGGATATGTGACTATATAATTTATAAAGAACTCGGCATGCTGCTCAAACCATAATAAACGGTTTGAAATTCTAAGAAATTATTATCCTGAGCTTTATGAGATTGTTGACACTGACTTTGAAATTTACAGAGCTGCTTATATTTTCAAAATCCATAAAGAAGATGTCGAGAAGGTGAGAAAAGATGCTTGGCACCTCTATCAAAAAATTCAACGAAATTAAGAGAATTGCAAAAGAAATTGCAAACATTTACCCTCACATATTTGATGTGGTTCTTTATGGCTCTACAGTTAGAGGAAAAGAGAATCCTAGAGATTTAGACATCATTATCCTGTACAGGGATATCAAGAAACAGGATAGAGAATACTATAAAATCCCATTTGAATTCAGAAAAAAGCTTATTGAGCTTGGATACTCCAGAGAGGAGCTTGATGTAAAGGGTATTGCCATATGGGAACTTTTTGACCCCAACTTTTTTGCATCGTTGGGCATTTTAGCTGAGGGGTACTCCCTACTTCATGAAAAATTCCTTCATGAGTTACTTAATGGGGAAGCTTATGCAATGTTTCTTTATAAGTTGCCAAAAGATTGGACGCACAATGAGCTGAATAAGTTCCTGCATGCTTTAAAGGGAAGAGATGGGAAGTCAGGAGTTCTTGGGGAGTTGGGGGGCTTATATTTGTCGAGGGGAGTAGTTTTAATGCCTATTTGGAATACTGAAAGGTTTAAAAGGTTCTTAGAGCGCTGGAACGTCAAGTATGAGTACTCCCTAATAATAAAGACTACAACAATGGTATAAGGTGAGTTTTATGTTCTCCTTTATTTTTCTCGGCTTTCTCGTTGGCTTTTTAGTTGGGCTGACTGGCATTGGTGGGGGAGCTTTGATGACCCCCTCGCTTATTTTCTTGGGAATTGAACCTTTAATGGCTGTTGGCACCGATTTACTGTATGCAACTGTTACGAGGATTTTTGGTGTGTTCTTCCATCATAGGAAGGGGAGTATTAGGTTTGATCTGGCTTTGAGGCTCTTTGCTGGTAGCTTGCCTGCAATTCTGCTTGGCTCTGTTCTGCTTAGGGTCATTGACAAGAGCACGCTTAATAATTACCTGACTTTGTTGCTTGGCGTGATTCTTGTCGTCAGCTCATTCTTCAGCTTAGTTAAGGGAGAATTCCACGTTCCAATAAGACCGAGGAGGGAATATCTGTATCTTTTGGGATTCATTGTTGGTTTAACCGTTCAGTTCACTTCGGTTGGCGCTGGAGTCATAGTGAGCTTTGCATTGATGAATTTAGCCAAGCTGAGTCCGAGGGAAGTTGTTGGTGTCACGATATTTTATGGTTTGCCCCTGTCGTTTCTCAGTGCTTTGAACTATGCTTTTTTGGGCAGTACGAATTATCATTTGGCTTTGCTCCTGATTGCTGGAACCTTACCGGGTGTGTATCTTGGAACCCATGTGAACAGAAAGGTGGATAGAGATAAGCTGAAGAGGGTTATTAACGTGATAATTTTGGTTATTGGCCTCTTGACACTCTTTCAGAGGGTGATTTGAGCTGTTTTTGATTACGAGTCAGGGGCTTTCGTCCGTTTAGACCCCCCGTTTTATTTTGCTTCTATCTCGTGCTTATGTGTCGTGCAATAAAACGGTCCTCTAAACAATAATCTTTTTATGTTTCCTTATAGTTACTATTCTCATGGTGAGATATTATGAGTGAGGTTTTTGTCTCTGTTCCTCAAGATTTGGCGAGGATTTTAAGGGTTAGTGAAAAAGATCTTCCAAAAGTCGTGAGGCTTTATCTGGCAATTGAGCTCTATCGTGAGGGAAAAATCAGCTTAGGTAAGGCGGCGGAGATTGCCAGAGTGACGAAGTGGGAGATGATGGAGATTCTAGCGTCAAAAGGCATACCCCTCCAGTATGATGAAGAAGACTTAAAAGAAGATGTCGAGACTCTGGAGAGGTTGCTATGATAGTAGTTTCAGATTCCGGGCCGTTAATAGCATTAGCTAAGATTGGGAAATTAAATGTTTTAATGGAACTCTTTGGACAGATAACAATCCCAAGAGCCGTTTGGATTGAAGTTGTCGAGAGAGGAAAAGGAAAGCCTGGTTCTGATGAGGTTAAAAACGCAAATTGGATTAAGGTTATTGAAGTAGAGGACAAATTAAGTGTTGAAATTTTAAGGAAAGAGATTGAGATTGGAGAAGCTGAGGCTATAGTTTTGGCTAAAGAGCTCAACGCTAACTTAATTATTTTGGATGAGAAAATTCCAAGGATTATCGCCAAGTCTCTTGGCTTAACCGTTGTTGGAAGTTTGGCCATCCTCTTTATTGCAAAGAAGAGGGGCATTATTGGAGAGGACTTAGATTTACTAATAAATGAACTGCGAACTAAAGGCGTTCGCTTTAGTGATAAAGTTATTGAAGAGCTGAGAAGAATGTGCGGTTCTGCTTGAGATTATATATCATGTCTGATTTTCTTTTCATACACTTCTATTGTGTAAAGACCATAAAAGTCTATCCTGGGTTGGGGAGTGTTACCTTTCAAAACTCCCTCTAAACTCTCTATTGGAGAGTAGAAGACACTTTTAATCATCGTTCTTAGAATTTGATCTGCCTCTCCCGGTGTTAGAACGCCAGTTTTAACACTTAACGCCAAAATACCTCTTTCAATTCCAAGGTTGAATTCTTCTAAGATTTGCTTTGTGATTATGGAGTCTCTCAAAATGTCTTTTAGTAGTTCAAGCTTTCCGACTTTAGCAAAGTTCGATAGCACTGCATTGTCAATTACAAATAATTCAGTGCCTCCACATCTGCTATGACATCTTCCTTGCTCAATTTTCTAATAGGAATGCCTCTTTTATGAAACTCTTCGATTAGCTCCTCTCGGGTTATTCCTAAAAGTTCTGCCGCTTTACCCAAGCATTAATTAAAGTTGCAGTAGTGAGTTGGAATAATATAAGGTGCTTCACTCATTAGACCTCGTTTTATTTTTGCTTCTATCTCCTGCTTATGTGTCCCAACATGTATTTCGAAAAATATAAAAAGTGCGGTAATTTATATTATTGGGAGTATAAAATGCTGAGGGATGAAGAGATATTGGAGGCATTAGTCCCTTATAATTTTTGGGGGAAACCTCAGGAAACTGGTATTGAAAGAGAAGAATATCTGGAAAAGATTGAAACTTTTTGTAGGGCTGGGAATTTTATAATAGCAATTATAGGTCCAAGGAGAGCTGGAAAGACATTTTTGGCGAGACAGTTTTTAAAAAGGAAAATATCACAAGGGTTGAATCCCAAACAAACCCTGTATGTGAACCTCGAAGATCCCAAGTTCCATGCATACCTCAGCTTGGAGCTCCTTGATGAAATTTATAAGATTTACAAAGTCTATATCAATGATGAAGATTTTTCCCTCATAGTTTTAGATGAGGTGCAAAACCTTCCAAACTGGGAACGATGGGTCAGGAGCATAGCTGAAAAGGAGAATGCTAAAGTAATTGTAACTGGCTCAACGTCTTCTTTGCTTAAAACTGAAGTTTCTGGAGTCTTGACAGGGAGGAGCTTAACTTTGGAAGTTTTCCCTTTAACCTTTAGAGAGTTTTTGAGTTTTAGGGGGTTAAATTTGAGAAGCTTTGCAGAAATCGTTGCAAATAAAATAAAAATTGAGCGTCTTTTGGCTGAGTATATGGAATTTGGGGGTTTCCCGCAAGTTGTGATGGTCGAGGATGAATATTTGAAAAGGGAAATTTTGAAAGAACTTTTTGAGGGAATAGTCATCAGGGATGTCGCTTTTCGTTATGGATTTAAAGAGTTGAATACTGTGAAGCTGATTGCGGAATTGGCAGTGAACAGGTTCGCTTCGCTTGTAAGTGGGAGTTCTCTTAGGAATGAAGTTGCTGGGATTGTAAAGAGGAAAGTTTCTCCAAATTTTGTGATAGAAGTCTTAAATGCATTAGAGGAGAGCTATTTGATCTTTAGAATCCCACCGCTTTCATATAAGGTTAGTGATATTAAACGGCACCCGAGGAAACTTTATGTGGTTGACACTGGTATAATAAATGCTGTAGCACTCAGGTTTTCTAAGAATATCGGACGGTTGGCTGGGAATATTGTGGCACTGCATTTAATAAAAAAATTTGGAAAAGAGAATGTGTTTTATTATAAAGGAAATAGAGAAGTTGATTTTTTAATTAAGGAGGGCTTAGAAGTAACAAAGGCAATTCAGGTGAGCTGGGATTTAAGTGAGAGTAAGAAGAGGGAAGTTAAGGGTTTGGTCGAAGCAATGGAAGAGTTTTCGCTGAAGGAGGGGACGATAGTAACATCAGCCTATGAGGGGTTAGAGGAAATTAAGGAAAAACGCATAAGATACATCCCATTGTGGAAGTTTTTGCTGCTGGGAAGACATTAAGGGCAAAGTTTTGGATAAAATGAAGCAGAGATTTATTTGATTGTGTATTCTTGGTAATGTTATTACCAAGATATTTTTAAAGAGTTGGTAATGCAAATACCCACATAACTGGACAGTTATGGTAAAAGGAAACCTCATCCTTCAGGTTTGGACTTCTTGCGTATAGCGATGAAAAACATGTGATCGTCTTCCCTTCTCCAGAAAATCATCCATAACGGCAAATTCCCAATTCTTGATTCCTTTATGATGTCTCCTCTGAGTTTGATGAGTTGTCTTATAAACCCATAAATCTTTGGTGTTTTTCTGCCTGAGGTCTTCATGCTCATAAAGGCTCTAATTCCTTTCCACCCTCTCTGTAAAATATGAGCTGCACTGTGTCAGATTCTAAAAGCCGCTTCATGCCCCGCTTCATTGGGAATTTAATTTTGAGGTTAATCGGCTCCTTGAGCTCTGCTTTTTGGAAAGCCCCACAAAAGGGACAGGTAAACTCGTAGTAGCTTTCTCTGCTTAGTATACTCCTCCCAACTTTCAGATCTTCTTTGGCCAGCGGCATTCCGCAGGAGGCACACGTTAAATCGGATTCTCCGCTTTCGGACTCTTCAAGAGATATTTTATATAGCCTGGAATCCTTTGACAGCAGGAACATTTCTCTTCCTATAGTATGGAGATCTGGGAAAAGATTTTTTTAGAACGTTGTATACTGCAATGGCTTCGTGGTTGTTTAAATCCAAGCTGATAACATTTTTCCAGCCACTTGATGTGCCTACATAAAGCGTTAAGGTAACTCTCTTCCCAATTTTCTTCAGTATCTCTACAATCCAGCTTCGTTTAACTGAAATAACGTCATATCCGTCGGTTATTTTACCATTTTCAACTTTTATTTCAATATCTATGAAGCTATGACAAAAGGGGCATGATGTATACGCGTGAATTCTATCGGCATTAACAGTATCCCCAACTTTATAGTGCTCCAGCATGTTTTCCAGCGATTTTGTTTGGAAAGTTTTCAGTTTATGCCCGCATACGGGGCATTTAACGTATATATGAACGTAGTCAAACATTCCCATCAAACAACACCCCTAATTCTTTTAACGAGGTTCTTTAATAATTATGGCTCAAAAATATGCACTAAACTGCACAAATTTTTCAAGCTTTGTGTATTATATTTCCTTAGGTGCACGAGATGAGCGGGTGCATTTTTTCTTTTGAAGGCTGATTTTAAAAACAGCTAATTATTCCTCAAAAATTTGGAGTATTGCATTTCCATCCAGCACTACCAACTCATCAGGCACGTTCTTAGCCTTCCTGCATATTAGGAGGTAGTGGCTTTCTCCTTTCCAATTGCTCAGCTCGACTTTCTCTTTAGCTCTTCGAGAAGTTTTTCACCGTTTATGGGCTTGTTTCTCCACTTGCACTCGCCAAATAAGGCTTTTTTCTTGTCTTGGCTGAGGGCAACTACATCTATTTCATAGACTTTTCGCTGCCCATTTTCTCTGTAGTAGCCCCAGTGCCGCCCTATCTCAGTGAATTTGAAGGGCAGCTCTTCCCTAGCATTTAGAATCCAGAGCAGTTCTCTGCAGATGAAATCGAACCTCTTTCCAGTGTAGTCGGGCAGCATGGAGATTACCTCTTTCCCAAGATCCTCACGCATTGCTTCATACTCACTCAGCCTCGGATGGATGAACCGGAACCAGAAGTTGAGCAGTGGATGTCTTATGTAAAGCACCCTTTCCTTTCCGAGAATTGCCTTGTCATAGGAGAGCAGCTTGAAGTAATCAACCAGTTCCTTTATCTGTCTCGTTAGTGATGTCTCTTCTCGATTCATGTAACCAGCTATCATATCGTAATACACCCCAGAACGCCTTCCAAACTCAAGGGAGAGTATCCTTGGCACTTCCTCTTCTAATGGTGCCGAGGGAGAGAAGAAAAGAGCTCTAATTATTTCCTCTGCGCTCTTTCCTTCGAGCCTCTCATCTTCAATGGCCACGTAGTACCTGGGAAAGCCGCCAAAAACTGCATAAAGCTTCATAAAGTCATCTATGTCATCTATTCCAAGTTCCCTTGACATTTCGTAGCTGGCTTTAATTCCAAGCTCCTTCACGTGAAGTTCACGCTTTATCCTTCCGTAGAGCGGCTCCTTTGAATCCCTGAAGAGCTTTTCAATCATTCCAACTGTTGAGCCGGTGAAGATCAGCATGAGATTTTTCCTGTTCTCATAGATATCTATGAACTTTTGAAGGGTTGAGAAGATTGATGGTTCAACCCTCTGAAAGTCCTGAAATTCATCGAAGACGACAGCGCCGTTAAATCTCTCGAAAAGCACTTCAAAAAACTCGTCCCAGCTTGATATACGCTCATACTTTGTTATAACTCCTTTTTTCCTCAGAATTTCTTCGTACTCTCTCAAAAGGGATTCAGAAGTCTTACCTCTATTAACGAAGAAGTAAAGATCTTTCTCTCCTAAGAACTCAAGAAGATTTCCATCTCAATATCTCTGTCAATGAAGCGCACTATATTCACATACTGAATTATTCACTTAGTATCGGCGGCAGGGATATGGTTCTTAAATGTTGTGGATGGGATTCCAATTTTGAGAACAGGAATGTGAGTATACAAAATGCTTATATACATGTATTACAAATATATCTGCAGGTGAATTACATGGGAAATGTTATTAGTATTCGTGTTCCGCCAGAAATTAAGCACGAAATGGATAAGTTAAAGGGTGAAGTTAACTGGAGTGAGGAAATTAGGGAATTCATAAAAAAGAGGATTAAAGAATACAAAAAGAGAAAAGCCCTCCAGGAGGTTATAGCTTACATCCAAACCTTGCCCGAGGCACCAAAGGGAACAGCACAAAAGTTAGTGAGGGAGGATCGTGATAGTCATTGATTCCTCAGCTTTTTCAAAGTTTTTATTAAAGGAAGAAGGCTGGGAAAAGGTGATCCCTTACTTAGACCCCGGCTTAGAACCACATGCCGTAGATATGCTGATTATCGAGACAACAAATGTGATATGGAAATACATGAAAAAGTACAGGCTAATAACGAGAGAACAAGCTATAGGACTTTACAAGCAGATAAGGAAGCTCATAGGGGAGGAGGTAATAATATTAGAGCCAAGTGAAAAATATTTGCAAGAAGCTTTGAAAATTGCTATAGAATATGACATTTCCATTTATGATAGCTTGTTTTTAGCACAAGCTAAAAATTTAAAAGCTGAACTGATTACGAGCGATAAAAGACAAAGGGATGTGGCGAGAGAAATTGGAATGGAGGTAGTGTACATAAAATAACGCCCATGAAGCTTTGCAGAAGATTGCAAGGGGTGCGGGAATAGTTTTTGCTGGAACTGTTATTTCGATGTTCTTTGGCTTTTTGAGCAGGGCAGTGATAGCGAGGTATTTTTCGACTGCAGAGTATGGAGTGTTTAATTTAGCTTTGACTGTTTGGATCATTTAATTAGGATAACATTTTTAGGGTGTGAGTTGCTTATTTAAAACAGCAATTGGTATTACACCGATAATCTCAAGGTGGTACTTTATGAAAAAGCTCGATAAGGTATTTGAGCCAAAAGTTGCACTGCCGTTGGTAACTTTGATTGCTGCAGTATTTAGATTGATCCCATTAAGGTATAAGTATCTGTTTGGATATGATCCCTACTTTCATTTGGCTTACATTGAGGAGAGCTTGAAAGCTGGGTATTGGTTAAATTTTTTGACAATTGCAGGCGGGCCTTGGGGGGTTCAGGTTAAAAACTTTCATCCGTTGGGACTATGGATGGTTCCTGCTGATGTTTATAAAATTTTGAAGATTTTTGGAGTTTCTCTTTACGATGCGTTCAGAATAACCCCAGTAATTTTTGGAGTTCTGACAATCATTTTCTTCTACCTGGCTATGCTCAACTTCTATGGAAAAAGAGAGGCTTTCTTTTCGGCACTTTTTCTTTCCGTAATGTTTGGACACGTTTTCAGGTCAATGGCAAACTACTACAGGGGAGACAACTACATGCTCTTCTGGTATTCAGTTGCTCTATTTGGAGTTTCTTTAGCTCTGAAAAAAACTCGGAGAGCTTGGAGGTACAAGAGATTTGCTTTTTATTTGATTCCAGCGTTTGCAAGTGGCTTGGCTGCAATATTCTGGCAGGCGTATTATCCGATTTTTATATTCCTGCTTGGAAATGCTGTCCTTTTAGCTTTTGGTGCTTTTATTTTGGAAAAGGACAAATATTTGGTTGATTCTGCAGTTTTGACTCTTTCAACAGCCTTTGGGGCTTTTTTGGCTAACTATCTAGGTGAATACTTTGGATATGGAATGCTTGGAGGTAACAGATGGCTGGCTAAAAAGACTGCAGAAAAACTTGGAATAGAGCTGGGAGCAATTAAAGATGTTTATCTTGCAGTTCATCTTAAATATCTGGTTCCCTTAGCTCTCGCTGGAATTTTTGCATTGTTTTTGCTCTCAAGAATTGTAAATGAGAAAAAGCAGAGAGCTTTAATAGTGCTCATACTTTCAATCCTCGGAGTTTTTGTGCTCTTCATGAGGTTTGATGCGCTTAAAGAGCTCTCCTCTGGATTTGGAATCTTTAGAGAAGCGCCTATTCTTGAAACCCAGCCTTCAACATTCAGCGACCTTTGGGCAGCTTATAATATTTTGGTGTTTTTGTGTCCGTTGTTTGTCCTCCGCTTTGTTCCAAAGAAAGTTAAGCTCTCCGATTTTGTCCTTTTGGGCGTCATTGCTCCGAGCCTCTATATGCTCTACACTTGGACTCGCTTTTTGTTCATAGGGTCTTTTGCTGTAGCGGCTATGGCTGGAGTTGGCTTAATTTGTCTCCATGATTTCTTAAAGCCGAAATTGGAGTCTAAAAAGGCCTTAGCCCTTTCAGTGTCTTTGCTTGTTGTAGTGCCTATAATAAGTGCCGGTCTGGGATTTGAGAGAGTTTACGCAGAAAGGCCAATAATAAATGATCGCTGGGTTCAGGCTTTAACCTGGCTGAAGGACAACTCCAATGAAAATGACGTTGTCTTAGCTTGGTGGGATTATGGCCACTGGGTGACTTATTATGCAAGAAGGTCTCCTATTGTTCAGGGGGGACCAAGCAGATGGGTTGCTTTGTATTATCTGGGAAAAGTTAATAACAACCAGCTGATGGCCCGTGGAGTTGATTATGTCATTGTCTCCTATGACACTGCCCTTAAGTTTGGGGCAATTTTGGATACAGCAAACATTTCGAGAGAAGGTTATTTCCTTATGATTTTACCATTGGTTTCGAAAGTGGGAGCGTTGATATTCCAGCAAGGGCAGTATACCATAACAGCAAGACCCGGAAAAGAATGGAGTATATTAATTAACACTGGAACTGCAGTGTTTTCTCCTAAAGAGGCTTTCGTGGAGTATAAAAACAGCATTACAAGGCTCAATATCACGGCAAAAAATACTGCTGATGCCTATGTTTATTTGAATTTGAACTACGGCTATGCTGTTTTGATGAGTGAGAAAACCTTTAACACTACTTTAGCCAGGCTAATGTTCACGGATGAATATTCAAAAGATTATCAGCTTGTTTACTCTGATGGCGGCTACATCAAGATATTCAAGTTTAAACATCCCAATGTTGCAGTTGAGCAGACAGAAAAAGAGATAATATTCAAGTTTGAAAATGCTACTGGGACAGGTTTAGGTGTGTTTGGATATTTGGAGAACGGAACTTTGGTGTTTAAGAGATGGTATCCAGTGAAGGGCAAGAACGAGTTTATACTTCCGAAGGATCAGGTTAATGGAACTGTGATAAGGTATGCTTATGCTGAAGGAAAGAAGATTGTTGATAGAGGAGTGTTTAGGAAAAGGTGAAGTTTTTAATGTTTTGTTAAAAATATAATACGGTGAATTGGAGATGAAGGCGTTAATACTTTCGGGTGGTCATGGGACAAGGCTTAGGCCTTTAACGTACTCCCAGCAGAAGCAGCTTATTCCAGTTGCAAACAAGCCTGTTCTGTTTTACGCTATTGAAGACGTTATTGAGGCAGGAATCCATGACATTGGAATTATCGTTGGGCCAAACGCTGAGCAGGTTAAGAAGACTGTTATGAGTGTTGACTGGGATGCTAACATTGAATTCATTTATCAAGGAGATCCCCTTGGATTGGCTCACGCAATAAAAGTCGCGAAGGATTATCTTGGTGATGATGATTTTGTGATGTATCTTGGCGATAACATACTCAGGGAAGGTATTGTAAGGCATTTGGAGCACTTCAAAAAAGGGAACTTCGATGCAAGCATTTTATTGTGTGAAGTTCCAAATCCTCAGCAGTTTGGTGTGGCTGAGCTTAGCGAAGACGGAAAGACAATAAAACGCTTGGTTGAAAAGCCAAAAGTTCCTCCAAGCAATCTGGCATTAGTGGGAATATATTTCTTCAAGCCGGTAATTCATGAAGCAGTGAAGCATTTAAAGCCATCTTGGCGTGGAGAGCTTGAAATTACAGATGCTATACAGTGGCTAATTGATCACGGCTATAAAGTTGGCTGGACAAAGGTCACTGGCTGGTGGAAGGATACAGGAAAGCCCGAGGACATTTTGGACGCAAACAGATTGATTTTGGATGACATTGAGAGGGACATAAGGATAAAAACAAGGGCAAAGATCATTGGGAGGGTAGTTATTGAGGAAGGGACTGAGATTGATGAGAATACCGTAATTAAGGGCCCAGCGATAATTGGAAAGAACTGTAAGATTAAAAATGCCTACATTGGACCTTACACGAGCATTGGAAACAACTGTATTATCGAGAACACAGAAATTGAAGATTCAGTAATTTTAGAGGGGAGCGAGATCAGATGCGGTGGTAGAATAGTTGAAAGCTTAATCGGGAGAAATGTGAAGATTTTAGAGCAGAATAATCATCCAATTGGAAGAAGATTGATAATTGGAGACAATTCACAACTGACGCTTTGAGGTGAAAGCATGAGAGTATTAGTCACAGGAGGCGCTGGCTTCATAGGGAGCAATTTCATACGCTATATCTTAGAGAAGCACAAAGACTGGGAAGTGATAAATTTAGACAAGCTTGGCTATGGTTCAAAGCTGGCAAATTTGAAAGATATCGAAAATGATCCACGGTACACTTTTGTTAAAGGGGATATAAACGATTTTGAGCTTGTTAAGGGGATTATAAAGAAGGTTGACGCTGTCGTGAACTTCGCTGCAGAGAGTGTTGCGGAAAATGAGTTTGTGGCAATTCATAGGCATGGTAGAATTAGACTTGTTACTTTTGGAGAGTTATTTGAAGAGCTTAGCAAGACTAACAAAGTAATAAGAGATGGGAAACATGAGATAATTGATGTTTCAGGAAAAAATATCAAGGTGTTGTCATTTTATAACGGTTATGGGGCATGGTTTCCCCTGAAGAAGATTATCCGACATTACTATAAAGGAAAGCTTATTTGCTTACGTCAAAAATGGGGAGAAATTTATGTTACTCCAAATCACTCTGTGTATGATGTGTTTGGGAATCTTGTTAGTGCAGAATCAAATCCTGAGCTTTTGGCAATTAGGAGGATAAACTATTATCCCCACGAACATAAGTTCAAGAGCCCTATCTCAACTCGTGCTGAGAGAAATGGACACTTAAGAGTAACTCTTGACAAAGTGTACACTGGGAAGAAACTAGAGGCACTCCTAAGACTGCTCGCTGCTTATATTTCAGAGGGAAACGCAACTTACAACAAGGCAAATGGGTCATATTCCGTAGTTATAAACAACAGAGACAGAGACTGGCTGGAACTATTGGCTGAAGATTATATGCTAATTTCGAATGGCTCATATTCCATTACAAAACGAAAGGATAGTGTTTATCAGTTGGAACTAAAGAGCAAAGAATTTTATCAAATGTGTACAGACCTATGTGGCAAGAATGCTCCGGAAAAAAGACTTCCAGATTTTGTTTATGGGTTAGATAGGAAATACCAGATTATGTTCTGGGAAACGCTATTGAAGGGAGACGGAACATACAGAAAGTGGTCAAGGGACAAAACAGCTGAATACACAACTGTCTCAAGAAGATTAGCGGCAGGTTTGGGTTTGCTCTTGGCGTTGATGGGTATTGACTACACCTACTATATAAGTAAACCAAGAAGAGGGAACTACACCTCCTACACGATTAGAACAAGGCTGTTTTATAATGTATCCACTGGAAAGAGAGAATTAATTGAGGTTGAGTACGAGGGTTATGTATATGACTTAGAAGTTGAGAAGTCTCATAATTTCATCGCCGGTGTTGGCAATATAGTGGCCCACAACACTCATGTGGATAGAAGCATTTCAAACCCTTATGCATTTATTGAGAGCAATGTTCTGGGTGTTTACACTATTCTGGAGGCGATTAGGAAGTACAATCCGGAAGTTCGCTTGGTTCACGTGGGCACAGATGAGGTATACGGAGATATAATTGAAGGTTCCTTCACTGAGGAAGATAGGCTAATGCCCTCCTCTCCATATTCAGCAAGCAAAGCCGCTGGAGATATGCTGGTTTTAGGCTACGCGAGAACTTACAACCTGAATGCTTCGATAACAAGGTGTACCAACAACTACGGCCCTTATCAGTTCCCTGAAAAGCTCATTCCAAAAACAATAATCAGAGCAAGTATGGGTTTGAAGATACCAATTTATGGAACTGGTCAAAATGTTAGGGACTGGTTATATGTTACAGATCACTGTGAGGCGGTTGAGCTTGTTTTGGAGAAAGGTGAGAAGAGAGAAGTTTACAATATCTCAGCTGGAGAAGAGAAGACCAACCTTGAAGTCGTGAAGACTATATTAAAGCTCATGGGTAAGGATGAGGACTTGATAGAGTTCGTCGAGGACAGGCCAGGGCATGATTTAAGGTACAGCCTTGACTCAACTAAGATTAGGGAACAACTTGGCTGGAAGCCGAAGCACAACTTCAAGGAGGGAATCAAAAAGACAGTTGAGTGGTATCTGAGCAATGAATGGTGGTGGAGACCTTTAGTTGATGAAAAAGTCCTCCATCCAACGCCGTGGAAGCTGAGGTGGTAGGAAAGTTTTATCTAATCTTAGCCAAACAAATGTAAGGGGTAATGGTATGGAGACTAAGTACAAAAAGATTGAATTTGAGTTTGAGCTTCCTGACGATGTGAATATTGAGGAAATTAGGGAAAGTCTTAAACGCATTATTTTAAGATACCTGAAAGAAGAGGGGTTAAGCGAGAAGGAGCTTGAAAAAGTGAAGATAAGCATTGAGCTGGTGGAAGGGAATGAAGAATCTGAAAGTTGAAATTATCGTTCCTGACAATGTAAAAAAGAGAAAAGTTGGTAAAAAGATAAAGGAGTACATTGAAGCTGTTAAAGCCGCAGAGAGGCTGAACAAACTTCTCGATGAGGTGGATCTGGATGAAATCGAAAAAGAAGTCGAGGACTTCAGGAAAAAGTTCAAGTTCAGAAGTTCTTCTCATTGACACCTCAGTTTTAATTGACCACTTCAAAAAGAGGACACATTTAGAGGGCGAAGAAAGGCGTAAAGCGTTTCTCAGGGAGCTGCGGAAGCTGTTTAAAATAGAAGAGATTGATGATCTTGTTGTTTTAACTTACTGTAAGTTATACCGAGCCTTGAAGCGTAATGGCGAGCTGATTGAAGATGCTGATCTTTTGATTGCCGCTACTGCAATCGCCAAAGGTTATACTTTGTGGACTAGAAACATAAAGCACTTTGAACGTTTAGAAAAGTTTGGTTTAAGACTTTTTAAAGGGTAAGGTGGTAGCAATGCCTTTCGAGTTCAAAAGGTTGGAAATCCCAGATGTGATTTTGATAAAGCCCAAGGTCTTTGAGGATGAGAGAGGCTTTTTCATGGAGACCTACAAAAAGCCTGACTTTGAAAAAGCTGGAATAAAAGGAGAGTTTGTTCAGGATAATCATTCAAAGTCTAAATATGGAGTTCTTAGAGGATTGCACTTTCAGAAAGAGCCCTATGCCCAAGCAAAGATAGTGAGATGTATACGAGGAGTTATCTATGATGTAGCCGTCGATTTAAGGAAGAACTCCCCAACTTTTGGAAAATATGTTGGAGTTATTCTATCCGAGTATAATAAGTACATGCTCTACATTCCAAGGGGCTTTGCTCATGGGTTTGTTGTGCTGAGTGATGTTGCTGAAGTTGTGTATAAAGTGGACAACGTTTATGCGCCTGATTATGAAGGGGGCTTAATTTGGAATGATCCTGATGTAAACATTCAGTGGCCAGTTGAAAATCCAGTAGTTTCAGAGAAGGATAAAAGATGGCCAACTTTAAAAGAGTTAATTGAAAAAGATGAGCTGTTTTAGGTGACTCAAAATATTTTGTAATACGATAGTGTATTCAGGTGTCGTATATGGAAGTTGTCAGCTTTAGAATTCCTCCTGAGCTTAAGAAGAAGATGAAAGATGTTGACATTAATTGGAGTGAGGAAATTAGGAAATTCATTGAAGCCAAAGTTAGGGAATACAGGAAAAAGAAGGCCTTGGAGGAAATTGACATGATGCTTGCAAACTTATCAAAAACCGAAAAGGGGACTGCGAGAAAGTATTTGAGGGAGGACCGTGATAGTAATTGATGCATCTTCTCTCGCTAAATATATCCTAAGAGAAGAGAACTGGAAAACTGAAGTCTCAAACGCCATCTGGAAGCATCATGTGCTGTACAAGGCAATATCGAACAAAGAAGTTGGGATAATGCTTGAAGTCTTGAAAAAGCTCAAAGAGGATGTTGTAATTTTTGAGCCATTTGAAGATTACCTTGGGGATGCCGTGAAGATAGCAATTGGTGGGAAGATTTCAATTTATGATGCGCTCTATTTGGCACAAGCAAAGAAATATGGCAGTCTTTTAATAAGTGATGAAAAACAGTGGAAAATTGCAAAAAAGCTTGGAATCAAAGCAGAATACGTGGAACAGCGGTATCTTGTGGTTGAGGGGAATTGAAAAATGGTGGAGAAACTCTCTCATAAACTCATAAAACTTTTTATCTCATCAGATGTTAATACTTGTGGAGGTGAGAGTATGGGTAAGGTTGTAATTACTCTCAACGTTCCAGATGGTATGGAGGATGTTGTTAAGTCTATCCTTGAGAGGGAGGCAAAGTTAATTATGAAAAGGCTCTCAAGGGCTGATTTTAAGAATACATTTGGGATTTTAAGGGGAAAGAAGAAGAGTGTCGAGAATATTGAGGCTGATATTTATGACGAGTGGGAAGTTTAGGTTCTTCATTGACAGCAATGTTATACTGAACTATTTTTATGGGGATGAGAATGCGAGAGAAATAATAGAGATTGCAGAAAGTATTGGTGAGATTTTCATAAATGGAATTGTTTTAACTGAAGTTTCAATAAGATACGTGAAGGACAAAACTGGTGAGAAGAGCTACACTTTGAAGCACAAACCGGAACTCGTTAAAAACGTTGATAAAAGTCCGCTTTATGCAGTTCTCGGCAAGTTTTTGTATCTTCCAGATAATGTGCTTATTGGAGAAGATGCAGTAACATTAATGGATATTTACGGTATTCTGCCCAATGATGCTATAATCCTAGCAACCTGCAAGTTTTACGGGATCAAGTACTTGATATCATTTGACAGTGACTTCAGAGAGGCATGTGAGAAAGAAGGAATTACTCTCATTGAAAGCAAAGAAAAGCTGAATGAAATTATCAAATCTGGTGGCTCAAAATGAGGGTTGCAGTAATCGGAGCAAATGGTCAACTGGGGACAGATTTGGTTGAAGTCTTTGGGGAAGAAGCAATCCCTTTGACCCATAAAGACTTAGATGTTACTGATTTTGGGAGCTTGAAGATTTTGAAGGAGCTTAAGCCCGATGTGATAATTAATACAGCAGCTTATGTTAGGGTTGATGATGCAGAGCTTTACCCGGAAAAAGCATTTCAAGTTAATGCAATTGGAGCTTTAAACGTTGCAAAAATAGCCAACGAAATTGATGCCGTTAATGTTTACATCAGCACAGATTACGTTTTTGATGGAACTAAAGGAAAGCCTTACATCGAGGAGGATGTTCCAAATCCAATAAATGTTTACGGGCTGAGCAAATATGCTGGTGAAATTTTCACTAAAAACTATTCTGGGAGATATTATATCATCAGGGTTGCGAGTTTGTATGGAAAGGCGGGAGCGAGCGGAAAAGGCGGAAACTTCGTTGAGTTTATGATTCAAAAGGCCAAGAAGGGAGAGAATATCAGGGTTGTTAAGGATATGTTTATGAGCCCCACCTATACTAAAGATGTCGCCAGAACATTGAAGAAGTTCTTGGAGCTAAAGCCAGAGTTTGGAGTCTATCACATGGTGAATGAGGGATATTGTAGCTGGTATGAATTTACGAGGGCGATATTTGAGATTTTAGGCTGGGAGGTTGGGGTGAAGCCTATAAAGTCAAGTGAGCTGAAAAGATTAGCAAAGAGACCACAGCTTTCGGCGTTAAGGAATGAAAAACTGGAAAAGCTTGGTTTGAAAATGAGGCATTGGAGAGAAGCTTTGGGAGAGTATTTAAAGGAGAAGGGATATCTCTAGATGTCTTTGGACAAAGGGGCTTCGTCCCTTAAACCCCGTTTTTATTTCTTTATCTCGGCGCTTCGCGCCGCACTTCATACATGGCGAGGCAAGCCAAGCTCTGCAGAGGATTGAAAGAGGACGGGAATTGTCTTTGCCGGGACTGTAATTAATTTTTGTTGAGTCCTGAAAAAATCTCCGAACATCAATGTTTAAATATGTGATGACTCCCAATGTAACATGGGGTGACCCCACAATGTTGTTCAGTCGCATAAAGAAGTCGAGGAATGAGATGTTTGACCGTGAATATGAGTTTGACAAAATCGTCTCGGCCATAAAAGATGGGGTGCCGCTTATAGTGGTCACGGGCATCCGTCGCGTGGGTAAAACAACGCTTGTAAAAGTCCTGCTTAATGAGATAGACACGCCCGGAGTGTATATAGATGCGAGAAAGCTCTGGAGCACCCATGCAAACATCTCCCCCAATGTTATAAAAAAGGAGATACTAAAATCCCTTAACGCTAGGAAAAGCTACGCACCCGTCATGAGACTCCTGAAGTCTTTGAAAAGTGTGACGATTGCGGGCTCTGGTGTAGAGTTTAAGGACAAAAACACAGACCTTATAGATGTTCTTGATGATATTGAGAACAGCGGGGAGAGGGCGGTAATAATTTTCGATGAAGCTCAGTACCTTCGCTACTCTAACTATGACTACACTGCTCTGTTTGCATCCCTGAATGATAGTTATGAGAATATCACCCTGATCCTCACGGGTTCGGAAATAGGGGTTCTCGAAGAGTTCCTGGGCTTCAACGACAGGTACTCCCCGCTCTACAAAAGGGAGCACGAGATAGTGCACTTAGACCGCTTCAGCAGGGGTGAGAGTATGCAGTACCTGATGAAGGGATTCCATGAGACGGGCATGGATGTGCCGGATGAAGAGATAAGGGACGCCGTTGAAGTACTGGATGGGATTGTCGGATGGCTCAGGGAGTACGGTTGGCTGCGCTACCGCGGGAGGAGTCACGGCACTGCCATAGACGAGGTGTTCCAGCGGGCAAAAAGCGATATAATAGACGAGCTTTCAAGGTATTCACGAAGGTACCTCACCATAATGATGGCTGTTTCGGAGGGCTATAACGCGTGGTCATCCCTAAAAGCGTACCTTGAGAGGGCTGAAGGGAAGAGAATAAACGATGGATCATTGAATACTGCCCTTCGAAATCTCATTAAGTACGGTTACCTCGAGAAACATGGGGATGAGTACCGCATCACCGACCCGGTAATTGAGAGGGCACTCAGGCATGCGCGCTGAAATCTGAAATGGCATGATATATGTTAAATGGCTTATAAAGGTGGTATCATACGCTGACAAAGGTGAAACCCATGAGTGAAGCAAGCCAGGCACTGCATAAAATCGCAAGGGGCACCGGGATCATCTTTGCTGGGACGGTTATTTCGATGTTCTTCGGGTTTTTGAGTAGAGCAATAATAGCGAGGGAGTTCTCGAAGGCCGAATATGGGGTGTTTAATTTAGCCTTAACTGTTTTGAGCATAGGGCTCGTTATAGCCACGCTCGGCTTTCAAAATGCTCTGCCCAGGGAGGTCGCGTTCTACAGGGAGAAGGAGCCCGGGAAGGTTGGTAGGTTGATTTCAACGGCCATCGCCATAACAGCGGTGAGTGCGGTGACAACGGCCCTCCTGATCTTCTTCCTAGCCGGGGACATATCTTTGATCTTCCGCGAGGAGCGCCTGGTCAGCGCGCTCAGGGTCATAGTCCTGGCCCTCCCCTTCTCAGCACTAACGGCGGTCATCATCTCGGCCTCAAGGGGCTTCGGCAGGGTGAGGGAGCAGGTGTATTTTCAGAACATGGTTTACTCGACGGTGTTTTTGGTTCTGGTTGCGGCTGGAGTTGCCATGGGACTCCCTTTTGGGTACGTGTTTTTTGCCTACGTTGCCGCCCAGGCTGTTACGCTTACTGCGCTGGGCGCAGACGTGAGAAAAAGCAGGCTCTTCACGCTCAGGGCTTCCTTTGACCTAAGAATTGGGAGGGAGCTGGTGGTCTTCTCGCTCCCCCTCTTGTTTTCGGGGATTCTCGCATTTATAATGAACTGGACAGACACGCTGATGCTCGGCTACTACAAGGGCTCGGAGGTCGTTGGCCTTTACAACAGTGCGGCACCCATCGCCAGACTTATCCCAATCTTTCTGAACTCTGCAGGGTTTTTATACGCCCCGATAGCCGCCGGGCTCTACGCCCAGGGAAAAGTTGAAGAGATGGGGAGAACCTACCAGATACTGACGAAGTGGGTGTTCATGCTGACGCTCCCGATATTCAGCGTCATGTTCCTCTTCCCGGAGGCCACTATAGGGTTCTTCTTTGGGTCAAAGTACGTCCCAGCAGCTTCAGCACTTCAGATTCTGGCTCTTGGCTTCATGTTCCACACGTTTTTGGGATTAAACGGGCTGAGCTTAGTTGTGATTGGAGAGAGCAAGTTCATCATGTTATTTAATCTCATCTCTGCAATGTTTAATCTCTTACTAAATACATTATTAATCCCGGTTTATGGCTTTGAAGGCGCAGCTGTTGCAACAGTAATTTCGTATAGTACGGGAAATATCTTAGTTTCTTCACGACTTTATCAGAAAACTAAAATCCACCCCTTCAGCTGGAACTATGTAAAGCCTCTGGCTATTAGTTTTATACTGCTTGGGATTATCAAGGGGCTTAATTTAAAAGTGCCGAGCATATGGTACGCGGTTCCCATTCTGGTTGCCTTCCTTGGGGTGTATACCCTCCTCGTGCTCCTGAGCAGGAGCATTGATAAAGAGGACGTTGAGCTACTGCTGGCGGTGGAGAAGAGGCTGGGAGTCGATTTAGGGATAATAAAAAGGGTTTTGAGGAGGTTTGTTTAGAGCTTGCCTTTTAGTTTTAGGTTTTTGATTGCTTTTTTGAGCTTTTCATCCTCTTGGTTCTTCTCGTAGTAGCTTGGATCAACGTATTTTGGCTTTCTCTTAGCAAACTCTGAGTCTTCTTCAAAGATTTCCATTAAAACTCTTCCGTCCATGTCATTAGGGATTGGTAAACCAAAGATGTGGAGGATTGTTGGGACAATATCATAAACGCGAGGGAGTCTCTCAAATTTTATGCTATCTTTTATGTGTTCCCCATATGTGGAGAAAACTCCATGGATTTCGTGATCTCCTTTGTAAATCGGTTCCACTAGTCTTCTTTTAAGCTCTGCTGAAAGTTCAACCCCCTTTTTAGGGATTATAAACAAGTCTGGTAGTAGGTGGAGATATGGTCCAGTGTATATCTCTTCGGTGGACACTACCTTAGAGATTTCTGGAAAAGAGTTTAATGCTCTTTTTACTTGCTCCTTGATTGAGTTTTCAGTAGTATATACTCCCCAAGTATTATGTGATGCAAAAAAGGCCTTTCTTCTCTGAGAATTCGAGGCATGTGACATTTGGGTTATTCCTTTTTTCATGAGTATTTTCGCTATTTTAGGGGGGAGCATCCTTCTGCCGAGTCTGATTAACGATGCTTTAAACTCATTATATTCTATAAAGCCTGAGCGAGCTAGTGCTTGATTCACGTAGAAGATTTTGCGTTTAATCTCAAATCCATGATCACTAACAATAAAAGTAATATCTGCAATATCCCTTGCATCATGAATGAATTTCTTTATTTTCCTGAAAACGGGACTTACAAGATGCGTGTCTTTTCCTTCTAGGATCTGTGGAAAAATATGGGAAAACCAATCAGTCTCACTAAACACGAGAAAATACAAATCCCAACTATGTTTTTCCAATAACTCGTAGTACAATGTGAGTCTAGTATTAGTGAATTCTTCTACAAGTTTTGCATATTCACGTGAGTTATTTTTGTGTTTTTCCCAAGAATGAGGGGGATCAATTAAATATTCATTATATTTTTCCTTGATTTTTTTGGGATAGATTTCTTGGCGAGGAGCTGCCCAATCCGAAACTATTATTGTGTTGTCCCTGAATCTGAATCCATCAAAGGGATAACTCATGGGCAAATTAATGAGAATACTTCTCAATCCATACACATCTAGGAACTCTGATATCCTAGGATACCGTACATCATACGAAGTTGTAAGTTTGGACTTAAAATTCCGAGGGTCTATCTTTAAGAAATCTATAATCCCATGTTTTGCAGGATTTACTCCTGTAACTATGGATGTCCAAGCGGGTGGTGTATATGGGGGGATTGTTGAGACGAAGTCATGAAGTTGAGACTTTATGCCAATCAACTTTGAAGTCGTTTTATTTGCTCCATCGAGACCAATAATGGCGATTCTATACTTTTTGTTCCTCACAGGATACCCCCCATAGTCATTAGTTATTGCTCACATACTACCTTGGCATTTGGCTTTATATCCTTTTCGTAAAAACAAAAATCTCGCCAGAAAAGAGAAATTGGGGCAAGATAGAACTGTACTTGAAAGGCCTCAGCTACGGCAAGTTGGGGATGCTTGGAATCAGCTCCATGACAGTTTGGAAAATAGTTCAGAAATTCTGGGGTTAACCAGTCGTCTAGTGGTGTTACTGAATAGTCTTAAGAGGAACACTAATGCAATCTTATGCTCTATGTAAAGGTTAGATATAGATCCAGCAGCTTTCTTGCAATTACTTTACTTTTCCATCTTTTCTCTGCTTCTTTTTTGGCATTTTTTCCCAATTTTTGTCTTAGTTTTTTATCATCTATTAATATTCTAAGTTTTTCAGCAATATTTTCTGGGTTATTTGGATCTGCTAAGACCCCAGTCTTGTTAGGTGTTACTATATATCTATTTGGAAGAATTTTTGAAACGAGAGTTGGGGTTCCTGTAGCCATAGCTTCTAAAATTACCATTGGTAAGGTTTCTTGAAACGAAAGGAGGACAGTGATAGATGCATTCGAATAAAGGGTTAACATTTGTTTGTATCTCACTCTCCCTAAGAATTTAACGTTTCTTATCTCATTTCTTCTTACAAAGTCTTTTAGTATCCGAATGTAGTTAGAGTCTCCAGAGCCAGCAAATATGATCTTAAAGTCTCTAACTTCATTTTCCACTAGTTTCACAGCTCTTAAGAACCCTAACTGGTTCTTTAATGGTATTATATTTGCTGGATAAAGAATTATATTTTCTTCATTTTTTTTCACTTTAAAAAATTCTTCGGATATTGGATTCTCAATTATAGCGATTTTGTCAGGATCTACCCCAAGAGATATAAATTCCTCTTTAGCGTAGGGAGATAGGGCTATGAGTTTGGATACTTTATCTGCATACTTTCTGATTCTAAAAGTATTCCCATAACCATAAGCTACTTTTGCATACTTATTCGTGATATGCTTTCTTTCCTTCCAGACCATTCCATGAACAGTAAGCAATGTGGGAAGTCTATTAAAAATTCCAAAAAATGCCCCAAATGGCACGTGGGAGTGTACCAAGTTGTGTGTGTTATGTAACTTATTTGAATACATCTTCACACAATAAATTTCTCCAAATACTGCTTCTAGCGGAATGGACTTGACATTAATAATATTAAGATTTGGGGACTCTAACTCACTAACATCTACACTTCTATTGTCGGTAGTGTCCAATGACAGTATGTCTATACTAATTTCATTCTTTTCTAAAACCTTTTGGAACGTCTTAAGGCCTTTTATGGTGTTATATGATGCAGAGGATGGCCCATCATGTGGATGTAAAACATTTCTAACTATTAGCAAAACTTTCATTAGCCTCACCTGCCAATGATTACTGCATTGTCAGTATATATTATATCAAAACATCTGTTTGTGTATATGGGGTCTAGATAGTAAGTGTACGGTTTAAAGAATTTCCAACCAGGTGTTTCCACAACATTAAGTCTTAAGTTTAGTAGTATATAATTACTATGACTTTCTTTACAATATTCAGAAAGTCCGGATAAAGCACTGTATGTTTTTTCATCTACATACCTTCTTTGAATCTTTAGGGGAAGTTGTCTAGCTCTCGCTTCCAAATAGTACTTATCCACAGTTATCAAATCTCCTAAAATTGTAATGGTATTGTCTGTACTGTGATACAACCACATGAAACTTCTAGTGATATATTCATATCTGCTTGGAGAGATATTGATAGTTTTATATTCATAAGTGGTGACAACTCCAAGTGTGGATATTATAAGTAAGAAGATTAATAACATGTTTACCACTCTTTTAATAAAAAGGGCGCTTGTGGAATCTTTAAGTTCTTTCAAGAATATTACAACAAATATTGCACCCCACAATGCAATATATCTATAAAGGATTATCCCAGCAATCCCATAAGTTAAAAATTCTCCAATAAACACTCCCCAAAACGAAAGCACTATTATATTGTGCTCCATATCATTATTTATATTATTATTTTTTAGTAAGCAAACCACACGAGATGTTATTCCATAAACTAAGATAAATACAACAGCGAGAAAGTACATTAGATGTATTATAGTAGATGTTGGATCTGACACATATGTATGGGGAGATGTAGGTGATTTTATAAAGAATCTTCTAAAGAACCCCAATGAGTTTGAATACAGATATGATATATCTATTTGGTAATCTTTCAGGAAATGGTGAAAAAGCATTCTATTAAATGAAAACAAAATGGATATAAATAGCAATGTATACCATAATCTGTGTATTTTTCCTTTTTCTTCACTTTTAGGCTTACTACTCCTGTAAATTAATACAGAACTAACCATAACAGAGTATATAAAGAATAAACTCCATCCTTCGGATGTGTAAGAGTAAAGGTGGTTGGCAGAAACTAGGATCAATAGTATCAAGGTTCTTCTAATAGAACCCATTTCGGATATATTGGCTATTAAGACAACTATTAAAGGGTATAGCGTACTACCCCAACTATGTGGGAACATGGGGGAATATGCAGCTTTCCCTGCTAATCCTAAGCTTCCCCATATTGTTATGTACACGGCAAATGAAAGATACATATAATCATTTGACTTAGACATTTTATTGTACAATACTCCCAGGGAGAATAAATATGGGAGTGAAAGAATTGGGAGAAATTGGAAGTCTTTTGGTGAAATTGTTGTGATTTTTGATAGAATTATATTGCTAAAAATTACGGCAGGGACGTAAAATGGATATCCATCCCCTACAGAAGGATCCCGTATATTTACATAAGAAGAATTTAGAAATTGATAAATTGCACTGGTAACCCTGAAATTAAAGGCACCAGTTATTCCAAGTGTATAATAAAATATTGGCAACGCCAATGTAAGAACGAAAACTAATATTGTTATCAGTGTTTTTAATAACTGCCTCATAGCTTCTCACCAAACATTACCTTTATGTATGTTTTCTCTACATTTTTGGCTATGTTTTTCCAATCATATTTTTGTGAATCTTTTTTGTTTATAGTTGATATCTTCAATATTTGTTTTTGATTCGAGATAAGAATGATAATAGTATTAATAAGGTTTGATGGGACTTGTGATGTATCTACGAGGTATCCATTTCTTTCCTCTTTTACTATCCAGGGTATGCCACCTACTTTAGTAGCGATAATTGGAAGGCCTGTTGCCATTGCTTCAAGGATAGCCGTTGGCACCCCCTCAAATTTGGATGGTAATATGAATACATCTGCGGAATAATATGCCTGTAGTAGGGGTTTGCCAGTGAGATATCCAGTAAACATAACTTTGTCCTCAATGCCTAACTTTCTTACTAAGTTTTCAAGCTCTTGTCTTTGTGGCCCATCACCTACAATTAACAAATTTAAGTTAAATTTTTCTTTTTTTAAGAGCTCGTTAAACGCAAGTATTAACTCTTTTACTCCTTTTTCCTTTTGGAGCCTCCCAACATATAGGATAGTTTTTACATTTCCCTTGTGTGTTTTGTACTTCTCCACATTCTCCTTAAAGCTTTGAAGGCTCTCATAATCGATTCCATTCGGAATGACAACTATTTTCTCTGGGGACACCCCAATTTTAATGAAATATCTTTTAGCCCTTGGGTCAAGAACAATAATTTTGTCGATCTTTGATAAAACCCACTTTCCTATACTTTTGTTATAAAACTCTGACAACAGATTTAGCCATCTGTTACTTCTACGTCCATAACCATGAACAGTTAGTATGAGAGGCTTTTTGTGCTTACTAAGTACCTTTACCAGAAACGTTACAAAATCTGTATGTACAAGCATGTATGAGTGCGTATGAACAACGTCAACATTTCCAACCATCTCTTTTAATACCCCAGCTATATAACTAAGCATGTAATATCCTCGGGCATATGGAAAGTATGGGGGCTTGGCTGGGATTCTAGTGATCTCAACGTTGGGATTATACTTCTCGTGGTCTATATTTATTTTTCTTGCCCTAAAAATACCTTGAAATTCAATAACGTCCGATGTCAATACAGTAATCTGGTGTCTCTTAGATAGGTAATTGGATAGATTATACACATAATTTGCTACACCATCTATTGCAGGTTTGAAATGGTCACAAATTTGTAATATCTTCATATGTACTCCCTCCTATATTACTATTTTTCCACATGCAATTTTCCAGTATTGTTGCACAAATTCTCTTGCGAGTTTCCATATTTTAATGGGCGATACCTCTTTGGTATTTATTCCAAATTCCTCAAGAATTCCCTTTAATTTTTTATATGCAAATGTGGTTTGCTCAGGATCGAGTACCAGAACCATATAAAGTAGAATAACGTGAAGATACCTATCAAGAGGTTTTCCGAATAGTGTCATCTTTAAGACTCTTCTTGAAACAGAATTCCTCAGCATTAACAAAAGGAACAATGCAATTTGAATCCTCTTTATTACTCCTATTCTCTGAAAAAGATATTTTGATTCAAACTCTTCTATTATCCCATCTATAGTTCGATCTTTCGTAGAATAGTCTGTTTTAGTTAGTTCAAGAAAGATCTCTAAGAGTATATCTCTCCCATTCCTTATCAGTGAAGGATCAAAATGCAGTGGGTGCCCCAAGGAGGCCCTAACAATGATTTTATATGCATTTTTGACTCTTTTATCTGAAGATAATTCCGAGACTATTTTCCAAGATCCGGCATAAATACCCTTTTTTATAAGCTTTAAGTCTGCACAATACAGTATTGCTTTAGCTATTTTTCGGTTCACCGTTCTGTGATCGTAGCTTTCATGATTTATCACAAGCGAGTTTACAAAGTAGAAAACTGCATCAAAGAAATATTGGTATAACTCGGAATTAGGAAGCTCTCTGGGGGAGTCTATTGTTATCCTCTTTCTAATATCGTCTCCACACAGAATTATTCCTTCTTTTTTTATATGGAACAGGAGAGTATCTTTTCCTCTTTTCATCCTGCTATATGTCAAAGGCGAGATTGACACATCGGCTTTAAGTTTTTCTTTTAAGATTTTTTCTTTTCTTTTTATTATTGGAAAGAGCAACGGCAGAAGTATAATAGGAACAACTATGTATAGGTCATAGTCACTTTCAGCAGTACCATCCCCCCGAGCTCTGCTACCGATTAAAATCACCGAATGTACAAAAGGCAATTTTAGTTCATTGCAGATAATTTCTTTTGCTGAATCTGTAATAATTGGCTTCATCTACCCCACCAGTGGTTGCCCTTCTACTGTTTTTGGAATTTCCAGATCTAAAAGTTTCAATATTGTAGGCATAATATCGACAACGCTTGCTTCAGTTATTCCCGAAATAGTAGGGGAAATTAATACTGCCTGCTGTTCTTTAAGAGCTGGGTGATATCCGTGCATAGCTTTAGGTATGCTCCATGATTTAAAGCTTGGGTATAAGACATATCCTTGATCAACCAAAAATATGTCTTCACCATATTTGTTATCAGAAAAGTGTATCCTAAGTTGTTTTTTCTCTTTAGTGGATAATAAGTGGCCATAACCCAAGCTGTTGAGTTTTTCTCTAATCTTTTCTTTGTATCTCTCATCAAAATACCAAAATCTCATCATAGTACTTTCTATTGCTATGAGATACTTCTTGCCTAATTCCTTGTCTTTTACCCATGATATAGTGCTAATTTTCTTATTTACGTTTGCCATACCATGATCTGAAAAAACAAGCACTTCGAAATTATTTCCAAATTTCCTTCTATAGGTATTGACTAAATGTTCAACTTTTCGGTCTATCTCTCTAAGTGTATTCCTATGTTGTTTTGAGCCAACCCCAAATATATGTCCAACTAAATCCGCTTTGCTGAAATAGAAGATACTAACATCAGAAGATAATGCATTTTTAAGTGTTGCTTCACTAATATGGGTAGAGTAATAGAATGATACCCCATTTTCAATTAAGACATCAACAAGAGAAGGCACTGGAAAAGCTTTAGGTTCGGTATAATGCTTGAAAGTTACTACATCAAAGTATGTAATAATCTTATAAGGAATGTTGTATGGTGCCAACTCAGAATAACCCAGTTTTTTTGCATAATAAGGATAAACATATTTTGAGAGCAAAAAGTTTATTCCACTGCGTATAATTTGGATCGGAATATAATCAATAGGCTTTGATAATTTGATAAGAGGAATTTTCGAATATGGCGAATAATTCGGATTATAGTAGTATTCAATCCATATTCCATGCCTGTCTGGATATGTTCCGGTGAAAATTGTAGCACCAATGGTAGTTGAGAAACCCAATACAGATTCCAATGACACTATATTCTCTCCTCTATTTGACAATCTATACAAAAAGGGAGTGTCCGTTTCATTTATAAACCCAGGGTTTAAGGCATCTATGAATATTCCTAAAATCTTCACTAGACAAGCCTCCTTTGGTCGATTATGTTTTTGTATAACTTTTCATATTCTCTTGCAACTCTGTCCCAAGTGTATTTCTCTTCAACAAGCTTTTTTCCAGCTTTTGAAAGTTGTTTTGCTAAATTTTCATTTTCAAGTAACATTAATAATGAGTTGGCTAAAGCTTTTTCGTCTTTTGGAGGAACTAAGATTGCGACATCTTTGAAATGATCTCTGTTACCCGGAATATCAGTAGCGACAACAGGTAAGCTGAAATACATTGCTTCGAGAATTGTAGTGGGTAATCCCTCCGATAGAGAGGGCAAAACAAAAATATCCGAGTTCTCATAAAGCCATGCTAGCTTTTTATCACTAATCCTCCCTGCAAACACCACCGAATCTGAAAGATTATACTCTCGTACAAGCATTTCAAAATAATTTCTATCCTCACCTTCTCCAACTAATATGCACTTTATTTTCTTGCTAGTTGAATTTTTTATAATTTTTATAGCCTTAATTAGCCATTCTACACCCTTCCTCCTTATTAACCGTCCCACATATAGTATTTTGATGTCTGCATCCATAGTCCACTCGTTACCATCTGCTTCTTTTGCTAATTTCGTAAGAACTTCTGGATCTATGGCATTGTGGAGAATGTAAGTTTTATTGGAAATTTTTGGAGCGATAGTAGACAAAAACTCTTTATCAGACTCTGAATTTACTACTATTATATCACTTAGCTCCAGTATTTTCTTCCCAAAAGTTTTCATATAAGTCTTTTCTATTGTATCAGCTATATAATTTCCAAACTTTAGTTGTCCATGATTCGTAAGAACCAACGGGAAATCTTCCTTTTTCTTGGCATAAGCTGCAACCATTGAAGAAAAAGCATGTTCATTGTGAATGTGAACTATATCAAATTCCTTAAATCGTTTAGGAACTTGCAGGAACTTTGGAACAATTGGATTTCTTAAAGGTCTTGTGATTAGATTATATCTTTCAACGGTTATTCCATCAATTTCTTCAAATTTCTTGGATTTTGGAAAATTTGACGTTATAACACGAACTTCATGTCCCATTTTAACTAAGTATTTACTTAGATTATACACGTATCTTTCTTGTCCTCCGGGATACGGGAGAAAGTATGGAACAAATTGTAGTATCCTCATCTCTTACTCCCTCACCATCCTCGCTAAGACGTTCAGCGTCAATCCCGCAATGAACAGCTGAATTCCAATTAGAGTAAAAATCCCCGCAGCTATAGCCTGAGTTAAAAACACATCTCCCCCGCTCCAGTATGGCTTCAATGCCCAGTATGCAAATACCCCAGCAACTGCAAAGCTGATTAAACTCAAAATGCTGAACAATAATAGAGGCCTCTTATACCCAATCAGCCCCACAACCTTAGCTAAGACCCCAACTCCATGCGAAACTGGATTCTTCTTGTGCTTTTTAGGAACGTCGTACCTGACGTTTATCGGAACCTCAACTATCTTCAAGCCCTTCTCGGCTAACTCATGTATCATCTCGCTCTCGACGTGATATCCATCGGCATTCAGCTCCAAGCTCTTCAAGGCTTTTCTGCTTAAAGCCCTGAAGCCGCTCTGTGAATCTGTGATCTTAACTCCTGATGCAAGAACTGTTGTCTTGTTCAGCACCCATAGTCCAAGCCTCCTGTAGAAGGGGATGTTCTTATGTGCATTATTCAAATACCTCGATCCAATAACTAAATCTGCCTCACCCTCAATAATCGGCTTTAACAAAAGAGGGATCTCTTCCGGATTGTGCTGTCCATCTGCATCCAAACAAACAACGGCATCATAATCATTAGCTAAAGCATGCTCAAAACCCGTCTTCAATGCCTGTCCTTTTCCCCTATTGGTTTTATGCTTAAGAACAACGGCTCCAACTTCTCGAGCTATTTCAGAGGTTCTATCCTTAGAGCCATCGTCAACAACAAGAACATCCCCATACTTCTTAGCTAAAGCCACAACTGAGCCGATCGTTAATTCTTCATTATATGCTGGAATCACTATCAAAACCCTGGAACCGTCATTCGACATGTTCACTCCCCCGTTTAAGGTTTGCTGAAAGCCATGATTTTACTTTCCTCTTGGTGATTTTATTATTATAAAGCCATCTCACTCTGTGCATTTCTACTATAAGTTATGTCTATTACATTGTTGAGCACAAGTTAATTAATAAACTTTTTTTGGAATAGTTAAATGGTGAAGTAAACTGTTTTTCAGCTTTTCATTCTCAATTTAAACTCAACTTTTTTCAAATTCCTAATTTCTTTCAGAATCAGCAGTATTATAAACCCAGCGGCTATGGCAACTTGATTCTCTGGGGTGTACAGATATGGATACTTTGCTTTCACAATCCACAGCATCGAGAACAGCACCAGCACACCAGCGGCAACATCTCTCAAAGCCCTGAAGCTCAGTCCCTCTTCCCCGGCAATCAGCAGGGCTGTTCCCCAAGGTAAAAGATAACCATACAGCAGTCCGGCAGCTAAAACAAAAATTCCGATCAGCTGGAGCGGTGTGAACTTCACCTTGAGCTCAGTCCCACTTAAAATTTCTCTAAGAATGGCTATCGATGGAACAATGATTGCCAGAGCTTTTAGAGATTCATACGAGATAAAATCTCCAACATGAACCTCACTAACCAATAAAATCCCATAGAAGAAATATATCAGCAGGGCTGAGTCTCTGCTCTTTCTTGAAGCTAAATACGCCACAACCAATAATATCACAGCCCATGCTCTGAACGCTATTCCAGCTATGAGTGAAGCTATCAGCCATATCATTGTTTTAACCCCTTTAGATTATGCGGGATGACTTATGTCTTCTTATCTCCCTTTGCCGGAATACCTCTTTCTGTAAGCTCCTCTTTCAGCTTTTCAACGCTGTCAATTAGCACTATCCCCTCTTTTTTGCATGCCTCTTTAAAGTCATCGTCAAGCGAAACCAAGTATTTAATCCCGTAGAACTTGCAGGTCGCTAAAATCAAAGCATCATTTGGAAGCAAACCATACTTTCTGGATACCTCGATTGAAAGAAGTATTATTTCAGAAGTTACTTCCAAAAAGTTTGGAATGCTTAACATTGGAAAGAGGGATTTTAGAAATTCCTCCGCTGTTTCTTTAACCAGCGATTTGTTCTTTTTTAGTTCCCAGTAGGATTTTCCAGTTTTTGCTTTTATAAAGATGAAGAATACTTCACTGTACACAATCCCATTTACGAACGCAGTAAAGCTGTGCTTAAAGATGTGTTCCAGCAACTCAACTGCTCTTGGATTATCCTTTGCAAATTCAATTATAACATTGCTGTCAAGGAACAAGCTCGTCATAGAGTTCTGCCTCCAGTTCTTCCCAGCTTTTTGCGGTCTTTAAAGAACCTCTCGCCTTTTTTAAAGCTTCATCAACATTTGCTCGGGCTTTTAACCTCTCAATTTCCTCTTTAATCTTCACTTCAACTTCTTTTGGGATCCTAAATGTAATAACAACTTCCCCCATACCATGTCCCCTCCCTTATCGGTCGGTTAAATAATATCATCATAAATCTCAGCCCTCAGCTCTTTTGCGGACTTTTTGGTTTTAGCTAATCCAAAAGTTCTCTCTAGAATGTATTTCTTCTTTTTCAGCTCATTGATCATTTCTTTGCCTCCTCTTCAAGGCCTTCAGGAACGACAATCGTTATTTCTCCCATTTTTATGCCACCTCAACAGGTTTATCAGCATTCCTCATTATAGTTTTTGTCGTACCCGCTCTCAAAAATTTTAGCCTTAAGGTCTTTTGCAGATTTTTTTAGTTTTTAGTATGCCTTTTAGGGATCTAAAGCCTTTGATGAATTCCTCTAAGTCTTCTTTTCCGACTAAGGTCCTGACAAATTCTCTATCTCCCGCTTTACAAATTCTTCCATCCCATCTGGAACATTAATTTTGATTACTACTTTTCCCACTTCTTTCCCCATTATCAATTTTTGTTATTCTCTAAAAAGTTTTTCTAAGGCTTAAAGCTTTTAATTAAATTGTTTTGTCCAAATCTTCTCTGGCTTCGAGCTTAAGCTCATCAATTTTTATTGGCTTTGTAAGCTTTAACACGCCATCTTCATAGACAGCCTCAAAGCTTTTGACATTTTTCTTTTCCTAAGCTCCCCTTAGGGCGGGGATAGGTACTTCTCACCCTTCCATTTAAGTGCTCCGCAAGGAGAAGTTTTAAAAGAAGAAAGTCACTCTCTCTTTTGCTTCTTCTTTGGTTTTGGAGGCCTGGGAACTACTGTAAAGCCGTAAGTTGCAAAGTCACTGTCGAAGGTAAAGGCTTTGGTGATTTCGAGGCGTTCCATGATTGCGAAGCTCAGGCAGTCCACCAGATCCATGCCATCTTGATCTTTGAATTTTTCGAAGAGTCTCCATGCCTTTTCCCAGTCTTCTTCAGTCTCATCTTCGATGAGTATGTATTTGCTTGAGCAAATCAGGTTTTTAAGTTGTATTGCGACGCGTTTTCCGTTTACCTTTGAAGCACCGTTGAGGAATTCTACGAGAACAGGGCGTCCAACTACGAATTTTGCACCTTTCAGGACGGAAGACTCAAAATAGCTCACGGCAATCTCATGATTCTTGTCTCCCTTATCGAAAAAGGCAATTAATGTTCCTGTATCCATATAGATGAGTTCGGGTTTTACTGCACGTCCGGGATTCATTCGCTTGACCACTCAACCACGCCCCAAGTGTCCTTCTCACTTGCTTCTGGGTCTCCAGTGTGGAGGAGTCCTATGCCTTTCCAAATGGGATCGTCGTAAATATTTTTGACGAGATCTTTCTTGTGTGCATCAGCATAATCGCGCAAGCTTTCTCTAATAACTTCTTTGAGAGAAACGCCCCGGTGTATTGCAATCGCCTTCAGGACATTGTAGGTTTCCAAATCTATTTCCGTTTGCACGACTTTCATTTTTTTCGTTGCCACCATTTACCTTACCCTAATTGAGAGTTTACATTTAATCTCTTATAAAATTTTTGTTACATTTAATTACTTAAGAAAGCCATGTTGAATGTAAATAACACTTGAAGATTTCATACCATATTGCCGCATTCTTCCTTTTCCTTTATACTCCTCATTGCCAGTTAAAGCCTCAACAATTGAAATCATTCCTCCACAATTTTTAATCTGGGATAAGCTTTCTGGATAAAACTAAAGTGCTTATCCCGAGTTACGATGGTGAGGTCTCTGTTCAGGGCAACTGCTGCTATTACAGCATCAACTGCTGGAACAGGAGTTCCTCTCTCCACCATTGTCTGCGAAATTTCAATGGCGAGGAGATAATCATCTAACGACGGAGTTAAAACTGTCAGGTCAAGTTCTGAACCTCTGGGAAACTCCACAATATTTAGAATTGTCGTGTATCCTTTGAGCCTTTCAGATGACTTTACAGCGTTTATAATTACATTCGTGTCGTAAAGCTTTTTAGGCGCTTCCATTCTGCTCCCCTCGATTTTTCGTAGTACTCTTCATATTTTTCAACTGGTGTTTCCTTAATCCTTTTTCTAAAATCGTTTCCAAGCATTTTGAGGAGCTCTTCGCTTGGGATTTCAAGCCCTCCTTTTTCCACTTTCTCCAAGTACTCTATTATTGCCTTCCTTGCAACTTCGCTCCACTTAATCTCTTTGTGTTTCTTCATCTTTTCGTATATCTCAGGGGGGATTGATAAGGTTATATTGGGCATGATATCACCAGTGCTGACTATGTGTATTCACTTATTTAAGTGTTTTCACCATTTGAGATTAGTTCCATGAATAGTCAACATGCTGGGAGAAAGTTTTAAATCTCCTGAGGGTTCAATAACCACTGGTGGTGGGAGTGGAAGAGATCGAATATATATATGGAAAAAATGGAAAGATTAAGGCTGTTATAGTCCCTATAGATCTCTGGGAGAAGATTAAAGCAAAGTTTTTTGATCCATCTGAGTTCAGAGGGATATATAAAGATTTAAAGGTCGACTTCGAGAGGGAGCTCAGGGAGCTGAGGGAAGAATGGGAAAGGGATATTTAATCGATACAAACATTCTGATCTATTACTTGGCTGATGCGATCCCAGAAGGGGAGATTAATAAAGTGGAGGATATTCTTAAAACCTCATTTAATGTTTCAATAATCACAAAGATTGAATTCTTGGGGTGGCGTGGACATACTGACGAAGGCTTTAAAAAAGCGGAAGAGTTTATAAGCTTCGCCAGGGTTATCCCTCTAACGGATGAAATTGCAAACTTGACAATAGACCTAAGGCGAAAATATAAAATTAAGCTCCCAGATGCAGTAATTGCTGCAACGGCACTTTATCATGATTTAATCCTCGTTACGAGAAATGAAAAAGACTTCTGGGGAATTAAAGGATTGGAAATTTATAATCCGTTTAAAAATTATGAGGGAAACCCATGAAAGCCTTGTTGATAATGACTTTTCTCATTTCACAAGCTCGCCCTTTAGGGGGGAGGAGGTCGGGCTTTGTCCCCAAGAACTTTCAATAAGATAAAGTGCACTCCAAGAAGGGTGACTTTTCTAAATTTTTTGTATCTCTAATAGCAATTATTTTTGTTATTTTTGTTACTTAGGATTTTGATAATAGTATAAACCATAGAGAAATTATCATGCTTTGCCGACATCATCTCAGCTCTCTAACAATTTCCCTCAAATAATCACTTGGCCCCAAATCTATCGTTGGAATAACTGAGTTGAACTTCCTAACAGTCTTCTCCCTCTCCAAGTACTTCTCATACAAAAACTTCAAAGTCTCTTCATCAAGCTCACCTGAATAAAAGAGAATTGGATTTGGGGATAAGATAATACCTTTGTGCTTCTTCCTTATCATGAGCATTAACCTGTAAAGCTGAGACGTGTTGCTCATCAAATCCGTTATGAGTATCAGGTATGAAGGGGTCTTGATGTTCAGCAGAGCCTCCGCAACGCTTCTCCTTTTCTTGGGAAATAGCTTTCCTAAAAACCTCCTTCCCCTCTCGCTCAGCTTTAATGATATGCTGCTCTTAAAGCTTAGCAGACCCCTTTCCGGCTTGAACCTTATGGCATTTCTTATTTTGTCGAGCTGATCCCTCCCTTTTGCCGGCTTGATGGCCTTAAAGCCCTCGTCCCAGTAAATTATCATTCCAACGCTGTAGTTTTTCTTTAACAACAGTGTCGCTAAATGCAGGGCTAAGGTTGAGGCGTAGTCTATCTTTGCCCTTTTTACTCCCTTCCTCATCTCCCTCGTTGCATCAAGCACAATGTAAACATCGCTTTCCCTCTCCTTCAGGAACTCCCTGACTATAAGCTTCCCCAAACGCGAGCTTGCCTTCCAGTCTATCCTCCTCAGGTCATCTCCCGGCAGATACTCCCTCAATCCATAAAGCTCCATGCTCTCTAAACCTAAAAGGATGCTCTTCTTGTACACTTCACCAAGTCTGATGCTGTAGTCTTCTTTGGCTGCCTCTCTTATGGAATCCACTGAAGGAAAGACCTCAATTTTATACTTCCCAAGGATTATCTCATCAAAGTAAAGTTCGCTCGTGTCATACACATAAATCTTGGTTAATAGCTCATACTCTCCCTTGTTCTCTGGAGTTATGAAATACTCAACGAACTTCTCTTCGCCTGGCATTAAAACAACCTCGCTAGGAGCTTCAACCTTAATTTCCCTGGGTGCCTCCTCTTTTACTTTGATCTTAACTGCACTCCCCAGATTTTTGATCTTTAAAACCACTTTGCTTCTCTTCCCCTCTTCCAATCTTTCTTCAAAAACCTTAGAAACCTCGATTTTTGGATTGAACCTTCTCTGGGAATAGACAATGTATCCGCTAACACCCACTCCAAAGATAGCACTGAATACATTGCCCGCTAAATACCCGTGAAGAAAGCTTATTCCAGCTAAGGTCCACAGCACGTCTTCCCTCTTCATACCGGCACCTCAACGCTATCAAGGATTTCCCTGACTATGTCCTCGCTCTTTACCCCCTCGATCTCGTACTCCGCCCTAACGATAAGCCTGTGTGCCAAGACACTAACGGCAACTTCCTTTATATCATCGGGTATCACGTAGTCTCTTCCCCGCAGAAATGCAAGGGCTTTTGAGGCGTAAAGCAAATGCTCGGCAGCCCTCGGAGATGCACCAATTAATAGTCTCTCATCTTTCCTTGTCTTCGATATTATCTCATAGAGGTAATGAAGAACATCTTCACTTGTCTTAACCTTCTTTGCTTGATTTATGAGTGTCAATATCTGCCCTCTTGTGAATATTTGCTTAACCTCCCTGAAATCCCCCTTGTCCTTTCTGATCAGCAGGGTAAGCTCTTCTTCCTTATCAGGATAACCGACTTTGATGTGAAGCATGAATCTGTCAATTTGAGCCTCGGGAAGATTATAAACGCCTTCAAATTCTAATGGATTCTTGGTTGCTATCACAAGAAAAGGATCCTCTAAGGGAAACGTTCTTCCCTCTATCGTCACCTGCTTTTCCTGCATTGCCTCTAAAAGAGCCGACTGAGTCTTCGGCTGAGCCCTGTTTATCTCGTCCGCAAGGATTATATTGGCAAATATTGGGCCCTTTTTAATTTTGAACTTCCCGTCTCTCTGATCATAATACACCGTGCCGAGAATATCAGCTGGCAGTAAATCAGGTGTCAGCTGAATCCTTGAGAACTTCAGCCCCAAAGCGTTTGCAAAGCTTTTGGCTATTGTTGTCTTTGCAACTCCGGGTATTCCTTCAAGTATCACGTGTCCTTCAGCTAACAGTGCAACAGATAGGAGCTCTATGACATCATCTTTACCGACAACGGCATTATGGATTTCTTCTTTGAGCTTTTCAAGGAATTCTTTTCCGTTCATTTTAACCACCCAGCTTTTTACCGGTTTTAATCTCTCTCACAATTTTTCTCAAAACCTCTTCATCGTAGCCTTCTTCTTTCAATTCATTTATAACTTCATCTAAGCTTTTTTCTTCTTCCTTAAAGAGTTTGTTGAATAGGAATGTCAGACTTTTCTCAGCCAATGATGCCGCAAAGCCGCTTTCGATAACCAAAGCAAGTACAGCAACTCCAAGCACAACGTAAAATGCTTTAACTCTATCAAAACTCCTCCTTATTACGAGCGTGGCCATGTGATAAGGATTGAAGCTTGAGTGGTGTGCTTCGTCTATGTATACCACATCGGAACTTATGTATTCTGCAAAATTTCTTATGAACTTCTCATTCTCCCTGAACATGTCGTTTATGAAAACGCTTGGATCCGAGAATAGTACTATCTTTCCCTTTCCGTATTTCAGCTCGCTCATTATTGGATACTCTCTCTGATTGTTCCCGAGAAGTGCCACTTTGCTTGTGTATATTTCTCCTTCTGCATTCAGTATAACTGAAGGGACATTTAAAACAAGCTTGTCGACTCCTGCTCCAAGTTCTGGATCTAAAATCCTCACAAGTTCAGGGAAGTTGTAGTTTTTGGAGTAAAACACGTCGATGAAGCTCACTTTTGAAAATCTGGCCGTTAAATTCAAACCTTTCAGTATCTGATTTCCAGTTCCAAAATCATCGATTAAAACCAAAGTTCCACCGTTCTCTAAGAACTTCTTGATCTCATCAATTTCAAGGGTGGAATAGCCCATATCGGGGCCAAGGATTAAAAGCGTGCCCCTTTTTTTCCCAAGCTCTATTGAATTAAATGGGGAGATAATTGGGATTATCTTGGAATTATCATAGAGGACTTTTCCAAAGCTTGATGCCCCGTTCCACTTAGTGTTGAAGATGCTGAAATCAGTGCTTGAAGTGAAGATAGGAATTGATAAAGGCATTATTAGAAGGAATATCCCAAAGGTTATCAGCAGACCATAAATTACTCTTCTCATAGCTCTTCCCTCACTATGAAGGAAACTATTACCCTTCCGGCAGACTTTATGTACTCAATTACCTCATTTCTTTTCAGTCTTTTCCTTCCATAAAAGTACCTCTCATGAAGCTGTGTGAGTCTTTCCAAATCATAGGAAAAGCTTTCATTTCGAAGCTTTCTTAAGAGCTCTCTCGGAGTCAGAGTCGGCTTTAAGTTATAATAGCTAATCAATTTGTAATAAACTTCCCTGTAAATATCGCGAAGTCTCTTAACTTTTTTACCTTCTTCTTTGACTTCTAACTCTTCCAATGATTTAATAAGCTCTACAAACTCTTCATCACTAATTCCTTTTCTTTGCCCTTTCTTAGAGGATACAAAAACATAGAGTACAAGGAGCGATACAAAAGCCAGTGCAATTATTAGAATTTCCCTAAAACTGTACTTAATGACGCTAATTTTCAAAAGATTTGACTTAGCTGGGGCGTAATATTCGTCTCCAGAGAAATAGGCATAAATCTCGTGGGTTCCGGTACTGTTGAAGCGCAGTTTAAAGCCAAAGACAGTTTTAGTCAGCCACTGCTGATACAGCTTGCCATCAACATAGACTGATATTAAAATTGGTCTTTTTGCTCCCTTTACCTCACCAAAGATGTAGAGTTCCTGTCCTATTTTGACTTTGGCTTTGTCAGTTTTTATTTTTATGTCAACTGGATGTCTCATAAAGTAAACACTCAAAGATGCAGAGCTCCCGGCATATATTTCGTTTCCAAGATAAGTGACATTAACTAAATATTTCCCTTCTTTTTTTCTGCTTATCTCAAAGGAAAAGCTTCCATTTTTCAGTGTTTTTAATGTGAGCTTTTCTCCATCGAAACTTGCCCTGATTTCTTGAGCTCCAAGAGGATTTCTGTAATAATCCAGGAGGATTCCTTCTATCCTAAGCTTTTGATCAACATATGCACTTTTTTCCGATGAGATGATTAGATTTGTTGGGATCTTTGAAACATTTATCAAGAGAATATTTGAAGTTTCTAATTTATTCTCTCTCATTCCGGTTGCGAAGACTCTATAGCTTCCGACTTGTTTGAAAACATGCTTGAGTGAAAAATAGTTGTTCCTAACTGGAACTGCAAATGATTCATTCCCGATGTGTATTTCAACCTCGTTAAATCCGGGGGCATATCCGTAAAATGTAACGTTTTCATAAACAAATGGATTGAGCTTTGAGGCATGGAGGGTTAGCCGTTCTGGAATTGGTATTATTCTGTTTTTTTCTATAAACTCTTCTGTATTTACAGGTTTTCCTGTTTTTTTCTCCTCTTTTTTGATAAGTTTCTGCAATTCTTCCGGGGATAATACTTGATAAGCTCTAAGTATCTTTTCATAAACAAGGTACATCCTTTTTATCTCTTCCAGCCTTTCTCTAAGCTGAGTGGTGTCCAGCTTCACGGTAACGTTGTTCTCATCGAGAAATTCCAGCACGTCTATTTCATCCAAAGCCTCTTCTGAAAGTGAAATCCCCTCTTTTATGAGATTTAAACCTTTGGTGGCATTCATATAGGAATAATAATCCTTTTCCGTTTTTACTTTTTCAATGTTATCTAAGAAAATTTTCTGCCCTTCTGCGATCTCTTTGATTCCCTTCCCCAACTTCAGGAAGGGGGGAAGGTATTTTTCGATTTTACTCTCAATTCCCATTGTTTTATAAAATTCAACCTCTTCTCTTGTCATGTTAAGTCTCGTTTCCAGCTTCAGTGCATAGTTTACTGAGTCATTGTTTTCATCTATGATATTTTTCAGAACAATGTCTGAATACAGCAAAATGGATTTTAAATAGATATAAATGCCCTTATCGTTTTCGCTTGCAATCTCATAGGGAATATGCCTATCTAAAGCTAATCCTAACCCACTTGAAGCGATGAGGAGGACTATAACAAAAACCAAAACTCTCTTCATTTTCCTCAACTTCAAAAGAAAACGGTAAACATTTTAAAGTTAATGGTCATAGAGGGGAAGGGAAAGAACATGAAAGTTGAACGTTTGGCAGGGATTGCTTTAATCATCACAGGTGGGAGTCTCCTAATATATGGTGCTGTGAATGCAAATCAATCTTTGATTAATTTAGGTCTTGCTGGGATTTTTTTGGGTGTGGTGATCTTAACGTTTAAATCTCATGAATATGTAAAAAGAGAAGCCTTGGATTCGCTAACTCTCCCCTATGTCAAAGCTCTTCAGAAAATTGTGAATGATCTGGGCTTAGAGGGAAAAGCCCTCTATATACCTCCCTATGAAAATCTCAAAGAAGGTGGGGTTTTTATTCCACTTCATGAAGAGTTCGACTTAGATTTAGGAAGACTCGATGATGAGACCGTGTTTTTAACAAATGTCAGCAGTGAAAGGCAGATGGGACTTTCAATTAGGCCCTTGGGCTTGGACCTTCTCAGGAAATATGAGGAGCATCTGGAGTATTCTCTTGAAAATTCAAACTACAAGGAAGTGGAAAGCGTGTCCTCTTCTGTCCTGAGAGCTTTAGATCTTGCCAACACCGTGTATATTGAGGAAGAAAACAACAGCTTCAGAATAATCGTATCCCCTACCAACAAAGAAATCTGCAGAAAAAACATAGAACACTGCGACCAGGTAGCATGTCCGATATGCTCCTCGATTCTGCTTGGCTTGGCAAAAGCATCAAATGAAGTTGTTATGAGTGAAAAGTTCTCCTTTGTAAAGCATGGAATAGAGATAAAAGCCAGAAAGCTCGGAGGGATTAGAGAGTGGATGTAGAAGATTATATTTTACTCTTTCTCTCCTTTTGGATTTTAATTTCTGCATTGGCCACAAAGACGGTTGATGTATTCTTAACCCTAACGTTGATAGGTCTTCTCATAACTCTGGAAGTTGGCGGGCCCTTTCTCAGCAAAGAGCAGAAAGAAAACATGAAGCCCTTAATCGAGCTGCTCCTCATTATATTTGCAATAATCGTCATGAAAAAGGTCTATGAGGTGTTGTCTGGGTGAGAATAATGAAGTGGAGAAACTACTGGGATTTGATAACAATAATTGCTTTATCACTGCTCCTGGATTTCCTTATAGCGTTCTTCCCAGACAGCCTGCTTAGAAAGGCATTAGGCTTGGCATTTGTCCTGTTCTTTCCGGGCTACGTCTTTATAACCTCTCTCTTTCCAAATAAGAAAGAACTCGACAATCTCGAGCGCTTGGCTTTGAGCTTTGGATTAAGTATAGCAATCGTTCCCCTCATAGGCTTGGGCTTGAACTACACACCTTGGGGCATAAGGTTAATTCCGATATTGGTCAGCTTAACGATATTCAATCTAATATTTGGAATTCTGGCAGTATATAGGAGGGCAAAAGCCATTGATCCGTGGATTCCGAGGATTAGCATTGAAATGCTCAAAGAAGAGCTCGAATGGGACAAGGCAAGCAAATTGGACAAAGCTCTGACGGTAATCTTGGTGATCGCAATAATCTCTTCAATTGCAACTTTAGCTTATGTTATAACCCATCCAAAGCCTGGGGAGAAGTTCACCGAATTTTACATTCTCGGTCCAAATGGGAAAGCCGCTGATTACCCAACGGAGCTTTTTGTTGGAGAGAATGCAACCATCATTTTGGGGATAGCCAACCACGAATACAGGAATGTTACATATTACGTTGAGGTCTGGCTTGTTAACTTAACCTACGACTTCAACACAAACACCACCCACATATACAACATGTACCTCCTCGACCGCTTTAACGTAACTCTGCCCCACAAACCAGTGAACATTGAGGGCAACTGGACTCCACAGTGGGAGATGAACTACACTTTCAGCATCGATAAGCCCGGAAAATGGCAGCTCTGGTTTTTGCTCTTCAAAGACAAGGAGCCACCGTTGCCAAAGCCAATAAACGGAGATTACGCTCAGACAAATGCAACTCAGAGAATTCTCGATGCCATTGATGGGAAAATACTGAGCTTAAAGCTGAACATTGAAGTTAGAAAGATTTGAGAATTCGGTGGGACAATGAAAGATGAACTTAAAAAGATTACAGCTGGTTCAAAATTGGTACTTGTTGGAACTTTAGTGTGGATAACTCTTGAATTCCTTAGCAGGGTAATTATTGGAAGGCATTTTTCCTCAGAGGAATATGGGATCTATAATCTGACATTGAGTATTTTCACTTTGTCTTTACTGCTAGCTACACTAGGGTTCCAGAGTGGAGTTCCCAGAGAAATTTCATATTACTCAGAGAAATCACCTTCAAAGGTGGACAAACTGATATCAACAGCGTTAATTATCATCATGGCAACCAGCGTGCTGGTTTCTCTAGTTTTAGTAATTAATGCGGAAAATATTGCCGGTATATTTAAGAATGAACGTTTAATATCCCCGTTAAGAGTAATTTCACTTGCTTTGCCTTTTTCGGCTTTATCAGTAACTATAACGGCCATATCTAGGGGGTTTGGAAGAGTTAAAGAGCAAATTTGTTTCCAGAACATATTTTACCCAACAATATTATTAATCCTCATAGTAGTTGTAATCTTGAGGCAGTATCCTTTTAATTATGTTTTTTGGGCATATGTTGGAGCAAATTATCTGACTTTTTTAGCGTTGTTTATTCTAATATGGAAAATTAAGCTTGTTAAAATAGGGTTACTTTTTGACAGCAAACTGGGAAAAGAGTTACTTTTGTTCTCTATTCCTCTCCTTTTAAGCAGTATTTTAGGGTTTGTAATGACATGGATAGATACATTAATGATTGGCTATTATCTCTCTGCTACGTCTGTTGGAGTGTATAACGCCGCAGCGCCTATTGCCAAGCTATTGCCGGTTATCTTGAACTCGGTAGCCTTTCTCTATGTGCCCGTTGCGTCCAAACTTTATGCCCAAAATAGAGTTAATGATTTAGCTAAAATCTATCAATCACTGACAAGGTTGGTGTTTTTTTTCACCTTCCCGGTGTTTGTCATTGTGCTTCTGTATCCCGAAACAATCTTGGGGTATGTATTTGGATCAAAATACATTACTGCAACCCCTGCTTTGAGAATTTTAGCTGTTGGATTCATTGTCCATGTGCTTTTTGGGTTGAACGGGATGAGTTTGGTAATTATTGGCAAAACAACACTTAATTTAGTTGGAGAGCTTACTGCAGTTCTTGTGAATGTTATCTTGAATATACTCCTGATACCAAAATACTATCTAATTGGAGCTGCTATCGCCACTACATTCTCATATATACTTGCAAATCTTGTAAGGTCTTTTTGGCTTTATCGGCTTTTGAAAATCCATCCGTTTACAAGGGAATACATAAGGCAGATAACTGTTAGCGTCCTTACTCTGGCAGTTGCTTATTTGCTGAGTGTTGGGCTTTTTGAGAAAAGTCTGGGTTTTCAGCTGATTGGAGGAGTCTCGACATTCGTTATGTATTTCGGGATAATACTTTTAAGTGGAAGTGTTAGCTTGAAAGAACTTAAAGTTCTCCTAGAATGAGCTAAATTTTCTGCTTGAGTTTTAACTGAGATATTGCCCGTTTTATCTTCTTAAGTTCTTTCTGTTTTGATGATTCGTGCAGCATGTATCTCTTTTCTATTCTTGCGATGTCCTTTTTGATGTCTTTTATAGGCCTCAGTTTAGGCTTGTCTTCCTCCTCAAAAATTAGCCAAGGCACTTTAACCAAATCCGGAATTCTTCCTATCCCATGTCCATAAACTTTTATGGGTAGAAGTTTTGTAACAGGTTTTCCAAAAATTTCCCCATGATCCGACGTTATTATGGTACGTCCCGGGAGATAATGTAGCAATAGCTCCACGTATGGCAGTACAATCCGCAAATTTTCAATGTATGCCCTTATGAGTTTTGAAAGACTGAAATAAGCATAAATTTCTGAGAGATATATGCTGTGTAGAGGTTCTTTTGGAAATCCTGAAAGTGACATCGAATGATTCTTCTCGACGGAGTTTTTGATTATGTTCATTGCATTGTCTTCAAAGTTCTGTAAAGAAAAATATGGATGGTGAGGCTGTAAGAAATGTACAACAAACCTTTTATTGGGATACTTTTTAAGTGTCTTGATAGTCTGCTCGTAAACTTTATTCGGAGGGACTGTATTGTACCTCTCGTTCCAACCATTTTTCCATACGGAGATTACCTTGTAAAATTTGCCTTTTAGATATTTGTCAACAAAAGGATTTGCTGTGATGTATATTATATCGTCATATTTTTTGTCTGTGAAATTCTTAAGTAAAAATTCTCCTGTCCAGGATCCCTTAGAAATCTTATATTCCAGTCTCCCTGGTAACCTTCTTTTTATGTACTCACTTTTGAAGATATCATACCTGCAGTCATCGAGGATTATTAGGTTTCTCCAGTCATCTTCGAATATAGAGTCCCCATTATTTTTTTGCGTTAGTTCTACAATGCCTTTTAGTGTATATTCTTTAAAACGGTGTATAATTAAGTTAACCCACGAATATTTTTTGCTTCCTAACATTTTGCATCCTCATAGTGTTCATGAATGCATAAACAATTTTAAAAACATTGTTACAATAAAATTAATCATAGGAGTACTGGCAATCGATAATTACAGGGTTGGGGAGCCAAATGGGAAATCCAAAAATCCTTTCTAACTATAAGGTTCATTTTCCTCTTTTGATTCTTACAGTTGCTTTAGGATACAGAATTTATCCTTATTTCACGCAGAAGTACTTATTTGGCTTTGATCCATATGTTCATCTTTCGGTGATTAGAGAATTTCTGAACGGTAATATTCGGGATAACTTAATCTATCCATTATCTCTGGCCCCATATGGAGCGCGTATAAATGAACCGCTTGGTATCTACTATGTTCCAATATTGATTTTCAAGATATTAAAACTTTTAGGGCTATCACTATATGATGCCTTTAGGATAACTCCAGTACTGTTTGGAATTCTTACGATAATTTTTTTCTACTCTTTCATTGCTAAGTTACATGGGAAGAAATGTGCAATCTACTCAGTGCTATTCTTAGCTATTAGCTTTGCTCATATTTCGAGATCTATGGCGAACTATTATAGGGCTGATAATTATGCAGTTTTTCTCTTCTCTATTGTTTTATGGGCATTTGGTGCTTTACTGCAAAAGACAGACTTCAATGTGCATACAGCATTCTATATAGCAACTGCTGGTATTGCACTGGGAATCTCTTGTGCTTTTTGGGGAGGCTATATCGCACTGTTTGTCTTCGTTTTTGGGATTTTGTTCTTTTCTTTAGTTGCTTCCCTTTTAAAAAAGGGCAAACAGCACTTTTATTCGTCAATATACGTTTTACTGTCCATAATCTCCGGAGGGGTAATTGTCTTTCTGATTGGGCCAAAAGTTAATTATCATTATTTTCAGAATTTTTCTAAAGTTTTCATGTACCCTTTGATTTTTGTAATTCTACTTTTTGGATTCACACTTTTATCATTAAGATTTGAGCTTTCTAACAAGGCGAAAATATCAACCATTATTATCATGAGTATTGTAGCAGTCTTTGGAGTCTCATATTATAACCCGACGCTATTCAAGGAGTTGTTAACAGGATTTGGATATCTAAACTCTAGTGGGGTGTATAGGACAATAATGGAATTAAGAAGACCTACCCCTTTTGACTTATGGATTGGATTTGGCATTTCTATATTCCTTGTGCCATTTTACTTTTTGCACATGAAAAAGAACAGCCTACTCTTTATCCATTTGGGCTGGATTATTCCAAGCATGTATCTGCTCTTAAACGCTGTTAGGTTCATTTTCTTGGCATCTTTAGCAATTGCTTTTATGGCGGGCATAGGATTGGTTGAGATTGAGAACATAATGAAATCCATTAAGTTCATTTCAAAGAAAGCAAGTATGGCAATTATAATGAGTATATTTCTTCTAACTGGCTATTTGTCGTTTGCTTCATTAAAGAATCTGCATCCGGTCATGGATCAGAACTGGGAAAATGCTCTCCTATACTTAAAATCCCATTCAAATGAAACAGATATCGTGCTAGCTTGGTGGGATTATGGAGGTTTCATTCAGTACTACGCTGAAAGACCTACCCTCACAGACAGCGTTTATGGTCAAGTAATGGCTAAATATGTTGCGAGATATTATTTGGGGTTAGTTCCTACCCAAGAACTAAAACGTAGAGGGGTTAAGTATGTCATAGTCAATAAAGAATTGATTTTGAAGTTTGGTACAATAATTAGAACTGCAAATGAATCCGGTGGATACCTCATGGTCATGCTACCTCTCGATTATACCCTTGGTAACACTCTTGTTTTTTCTAATCACAACATTATTTTTGTCCTAAAGAGAGATGGTGAATGGCTTGGTACTTTACAAATCGGTGGAAGAAAAATAAAGATATCAAGGTTATTAGTGGAGAGTAATGACATTAAAGAAGTTCAGCTTGACAAAGATGGGTTGATATTGTATGCTAACTTAAACTATGGTTATGCGGTAGTTATGGATGAAAAAGCATTTAATACTAAATTTTCACAATTAATGTTTCGAAATAAAGGGGATTTAATTTATTCAGATGGAGGCACAATAAAGATATTCAGAATTTGAGGGTAACACCATGAAAATCACATTCATCTATGATGCTCTTTATCCTGAAGTTAAAGGAGGAGTTGAAAAAAGAATATACGAATTAGGGAAGAGACTAGCTAAAAAACATGAAGTTCACTGGTATACCTTTAAGTGGTGGGGAGATAAAGAGATAATAGAAAGGGATGGAATTATTGTACACGGAATTGCTCTCCCCAAAAATCTGTACAGTGGTGATAGAAGAAGTATAAGAGAGGCTATTGATTTTTCATTTCATCTCCTCCTTAACAGACTCGAAAAAAGCGATATTATTGACTGTCAGGAATTTCCTTATATTCCCTGTTACTCTACAAAATTCCATTCCCTGTTGAGTAAATCTGAACTCATAATAACTTGGCATGAGTATTGGGGAGAATATTGGAGAGAATACATTGGTCATTCGGCACCTTTTGGCAAGTTCCTTGAAAATAATCTGCTGAAAATTACAAATAATCACATTGTTGTTTCAAAATTAACGCTTGCAAATTTATCAAAATTGGACTCTAAAAATTTTTCCTTAATACCAAATGGTATTGATTTAAAGCGAATACAAAAAGTTAGATCTCATGATGTAAAACACGATGCAATATTCGTAGGTAGGTTAATAAAACACAAAAATATTGGATTTCTCCTTAGATCCATAAAATTCATTCGTTCCGATTATCCAGATTTTACTTTGGGTATAATAGGTGATGGCCCAGAGAGAAAGAAGCTTGAAAAGCTTGTGAAAGAGCTTGGAATATATAATAATGTGGAATTCTTGGGATTTTTGGATTCTCATGAGGCAGTCATTGAACACATTAAATCATCAAAAGTTCTCACATTCCCATCTTTACGAGAAGGATTTGGTATAGTTGTTTTGGAAGCGAATGCTTCTGGCATACCTGTAGTTACAGTTAATGCTCCCATGAATGCATCAAAAGAATTAATTATTCCGGGAAAAAATGGCTATATCAGTGAACTAAATGAAAAATCTTTTGCAGAGAAAATTTTATTAGCTTATGAGAATTCGAGGAAAATGAAGAGGACATGCATAAACATAGCGAGGAAATATGACTGGGATGTTATAGCAAAAAGACTTGAAAAATACTACGAGGGTGTTTTAAGTGAGCATTGAAGTGTCAATAGTACTGCCGACAATGAATGAAGAAGATGCAGTAAAAGCCGTTCTGCCAAAAATAAAAGACGTTATGGAAAAAACAGGTATATCATATGAAATAATCGTAGTTGATAAAAGTAACGACAGAACCCCAGAAATTGCAAAGAACCTTGGTGCGACAGTTATAAGACAAAAAGGAAAGGGATATGGCGATGCTTATTTAGAAGGATTTAAACATGCCAGAGGTAAGTATATTATAATGCTTGACCCAGATGGCAGTTACGACCCATTAGATATCCCAAGATTATTGGGTCCTCTCTTAGAGGGCAAAGCAGATTTTGTCATGGGGACAAGACTTAAAGGTAAAATTGAAAAAGGAGCAATGCCTCGGCTACATAGATACATTGGGAATCCTTTACTCACAAAAATTCTCAACATATTGTTTAAGGCAGGAATTTCAGATGCGCACTGTGGAATGAGGGCAATAAGAAAAGATGCATTGGAAAAATTGCCTTTAAAGTGCAAAGGAATGGAGTTTGCCAGCGAGATGGTAATTGAGGCTGCAAAGAAAAAACTCAGAATTGCTGAGGTTCCAATAACATATCATCCGAGGATTGGGGAATCAAAGCTCAGCTCCTTCAGAGATGGATGGCGGCATTTAAGATTAATGTTGCTGTATTCTCCCTCTCATCTGTTTTTGTTCCCCGGTATTATTTTGGCACTCTTGGGCATTGGACTGCTCTCCTACACCTATTTAGTAAATCCAATTCGTTTGCACACTATGATACTGGGGAGTCTTTTAACTATCGTGGGATTTCAGATAATAAACTTCGGCATTTCAAGTAAGGTATATGCCGTTAGGGAAGGTCTTGAAGAGCCCAGCAGGTTAACAAAATTCTTCATGAGGTATTCGATCTTAGAAGAAGGGCTAATAGTGGGTGGAATAATGTTCCTTATCGGAATAAGTTTAGGTATTAAGATATTCCTGGAATGGAAAGCCTCCGGGTACGGCTCATTGTTCAAAATCAATGAAGGCATCCTTGTGTTAACTCTGACGGTTTTGGGGTTACAGTTGATGTTCTTTTCATTCTTTGTAAGCATTTACATGCTTAAGGAGGGCTGAAATGAAAAATGAAAATATTGATTGTGTCTCCTTACTTCCATCCAGAGGGGGGAGGTCTTGAGAGATACGCCTATCAGATGGCCAGGAAATTATCGAGAAGCAATGACGTTACTGTTGTCTGCATGACAAAAAAGGAATCAAAAACAGAGAGGGTCGGAAAGATTAAAGTTTACAGATTAAAGCCCCTGTTTATACTGTCGAACACACCTGTCAGCTTAATCTTTGTGATTAAACTTGCCCAAATGATAAAAAAGGGAGAATTTGACTTAATAATTGCACACACTCCAGTTCCTTTTGCGGCTGATGTTGCCTCCCTGCTTGCAAAAATCTTTGGAATTAAAATAAAGATTGTGTATCATACAGTGGGATTAAAAAAGGGTAATACAGTCTTGGATATAGTAGGCAGAGTTTATTCATATACATTAGAGAAGCTGACCCTCAGAAATTGTGAGATAATCTCGGTCTCGGAGAAGGTCTGGGAGTACCTCAAATCCCGGGGATATAACTCAAGGATTATTATTCCCGAGATAAGTGAAGATTTAAGGGACATCAAACTTGATAGGAACATTAAAAGAGAAAATGCAATCCTCTTCGTTGGACAACTAAGCAGATATCATAGATTCAAAAATCTTGATATGCTGATTGAAGTCTTTGCTCGGGTTTCAAAGGAATTCCCAGACTGGAAGCTCTGGATTGTTGGGGATGGGGATTTAAGAGAGTATTATGAAGATTTGGTTAGAAAATTAAACCTAAAAGACAAAGTTAAGTTTTTTGGAAATGTTGAAAATCCTGAAGATCTTGCTGAAATTTATTCCAGAGCAAAAATTTTAGTCCTACCCTCGTCATTTGAGTCGTTTGGAATGGTTGTTTTGGAAGCACTGCATTTTAGAATATCTGTTGTAGTAAATAAAAACGTTGGGGCAGTTGATAGGTTGATTCTTCCTAGAAAGAATGGATTTATTTTTGACACGAGGTCTGAATTACTTATAATTCTAACGAAATTATTAGATAATCCCAAAATTGTTAGAAAAATGATGTTTAGAAAAAATCTATAATATTTTAGGTGCTGTATTGATGAACACATTAGGCATTGTATTCATTAATACATTTATAATATTATCTTAGGAAATATCTTTGATATAGACAATATTGTCTTTATTATTTTAATTGGCTTAATATTAATATACTGATGTCCCGAATGTTAGCGTAAAAAACATCTTGTAATGTATTTATTTAAAACTATTGCTCCGAAAGGCTTATATTTGGATAAAACATAATATCACATTGGCCTTTCACGAGGCCGGCCTCTGAAGGTTTTAAAAAATAAAAAGGTGAAATAGTATGAATAGAAGGAATAGAGCAAGGTTTTTGAGCGTGTTGCTAGCAGTGCTAATGCTACTAAGTGCAGTGCCAATGTTTACACCAGAAGTAGTTGCACAAACGTATCCAACGACTATCAAGATTGTCGGAAATGCAACAAACTGTGGAGTCAAGTTGTTCCAAGGATTTCCCTATGAAATAGTCATGAATATTTCATATTTAGATAGTTCTGGAAACGTGACTGCAATAAGCAGTAATGTTTATGCTAGGATATATTACTACAATACTACAAGTGGATCATGGATTCTGGCCTATGAAACTCCTGATCCAGGATTCTCTGTTCAGAATGGTAATGCAACAATTATCATAAACTCCACGCTGAGCCCAGGTTTCGTCAGCAATGAATATAGGGAAATCCCACAGGGAATCACAATGCTAAGGGTTACTTTGTATGATCCGGTATATAACATAAGTGCCAGTACAGATTTTGCCGTACTATTCCCATACACTGTCAGTACAACCATAACCAGTACAGTACCCTACTTAAACGGAACCTGGATGTACGATAGAGCCTTCAAAGAGATACCCTTTAACCTCACCGTCAATGTCACCTACGACTCTGATGCAGTTACATGCTTCGGAATTGCGATTCCCTCGAATGTAACAGTAGACATTACAATGCCAAATGGCAGCGTTATTTCCGATACGCTCCCATTGACAAATGGAACCGGTGAAAAGGTGTACGCCAACTTAGAGTCCTCTGTCCCTGGAACTGGGAATGTGGTGGTTACAGACTCACTTAATGGCTTAACAGCACCTCCAGAGTACTTCCAGGTCTACGACTGGAACATCAACTTCTTTACGATTAGCTTCAGCTTGACATATCCGCCATATGCGTGGATTCCATTTAACTTGAGTGGAACAGTTAACGCATACACGACTTTCGGTGGGCTGGGAACGTATACATTGGGTGTCAACGATACTATCTACTTGGTGCTGTTAAACAACACAATATTCAATACGACTGCAATTATGACCAATGGGACAGCTCCGTTTAACATAACTGACATCATCCTCCCGGGAGGCACCGATTATGCTCTATATGCAAGTATGGGTAACTACTCCCCAGAGACCACCTACTACTTCAACGTATCTTCATGGGACATCGAGATAACCCCGACCATAACCTGTACTAGTGGTGGTGCAGTGTGTGACTACTTCTATGCTGGTGTAAACCAGACCCTTAACATAACAATTAACTATCCAGTTAGCCCATACAATATTACCTCAACTGCCAACTACAGCGTGCTCCTCAACGGCGTTGAGATGTACTCTGGCAACATAACCATCATAAACAACACCGGAAGCGTCGAATTCCCGGTCAACTTCCCGGAGAACGGAACTGTTGTAGTGAAAGTCTGGGACGAGACCTACCATCCAGAGGTTAACAATGTAACCCTCGAGGTCAAGGATTGGGGCATTGGATATGGCTATTTGGTCGAGCACTATCCTGGAACTTGGTACTCAGTATTTGATGACAAGTTCTACGTGGGAATACCCGCAGACCTTAACCTGACAATCCTTTACAATGAACCTTGCCCAGTCAACTCAACTCTCGAGATAACCCTCCTGCTTCCAAACGGTACTGTGCTAACTTACAACGTCACTGTTACTGACAGCAACATGACCAACTTTGCGGTTCCCCAGACCTTCCTGTTCAGTGAGCCTGGATTCGTCGTTGTAACCTACAACGACACCACCCTTGGTAAGAGCGTTACCTTCAGCATACCTGTCAGGGACTGGGGCATATTCGTTGACGCTTCACCTGAGGAACTCACCCAGGACGAGAGCGTCAACCTCAACGTCTTCGTTGTGGAGTCTCTGTACTTTGACTGGCCAGGTGAGAGGAATGTTACTGTTACACTTGAACTTCCTGATGGATACGTCGAGACAAAGAATCTGACCCTTGAGGCCAACGATGACATCTATGGAGGTCAGGGCGGCTATCAGGGAATAATAACCTTCGAGAACGTCACACCGACAATGCCGGGAATTGCTTGGGTCACCGTTACCGACGTCCTCAGCGGCAAGTCTGTGAAGATGCCAATAAAGGTTAACGCAGCGATAACTCCAGGCAACAAGTGGATTGATGTGACTGCAACACCAGCAAATGAGCCAGTTTATGCCTACATCGGTAACTCTCTCAGGATAGAGCTTCAATACATGTACAGCGATGGCATAGCCGCCTACAAGGACTACGATGACCACATCGTTAACGTTACCATAACCGACGCCGATGGGACTGAATACTTCCTCCAGCTTCCGGTTGACAACGGATACCTCCTCATACCCAGCTACGCTATACCTGTTAACGGCACCAACGACATCGCCATAGAGGTTGTTGATGCCTACAACTCCAGCATTACCGGCGGTACTGTGGTCCCAGTCACCCAGTGGAATGTCACGTTTGACTTCGCCACTAACGGCACCGTCTGGGAGTACGTTGACAACACCCTCTACGTTACCGTCCACGTTAACGGCCCGAACGTTCCAGTCGACGTGAGCATAAACGGTGACCTCTACACCAATGTTGCTGACGGCCAGGTTATCGAGTATCCGATAACCGACCCGCAGGGAACGCTCGTCTACAACGTCATCGCCACTTACAACGGCCACCAGGTTGGAAGCGACACTTACACGGTACTCCCACAGGAGTGGAATGTCACGTTTGACTTCGCCACTAACGGCACCGTCTGGGAGTACGTTGACAACACCCTCTACGTTACCGTCCACGTTAACGGCCCGAACGTTCCAGTCGACGTGAGCATAAACGGTGACCTCTACACCAATGTTGCTGACGGCCAGGTTATATCAGTTGACATAGTTGATCCAATGGGCATTCTCACTTATAATGTCACAGCCATCTACAACGGCCACCAAGTTTCTGACGAGTGGATACACCTTATTCAAGTCAGATCTTGGAACGTTACGTTTGAGTTCTCCTATGCTGACGCTGCGACTGGCATTGGTGAGCTCTATCAGGGATTCAACGCTCGGCTTAACGTAACAGTTCACGTTAATGGCCCGGACGTTCCAGTTGACATCTGGTGGTGGACTTGGAACCTTGGAAACTATACAGATGGGTCTGTACTCTATCTTGGCTTTGGCCCAGTTCCTGCAGTTATTACACAGCAGTTCAAGGCTACTTACGAGGGACACATCGTTGGAAATGATACCTTTGTATACTCCTCTGCTACATGGAGCACAGAAGTTTCCGCACCTGATGAGCTCTACTACTTGCCGGACGGCTACACCAACATGGACGTTAAGATAGGCGTTGACTTGGCTGGGCTTCCGGAGATAATAACTGGAGGCTACAACGTCACCATAGAGCTCAACGTCACGCTCCCGAACGGCACAGTCATTCACAGGGTCGTTAACGGAACCAACTCGACGGTCTTTGACCTTGGAGACCTCACCTTCAATGAGAGTGGCGTGGTCACATACGTTGTCAAGGTTTACAAGCACGTTCCATGGCCAGGAGGGCCGCTCTATGAAGTCGGAAGCGCCAGCGGTACCATACCCATCGAGCTTGCCCTTGATGCCGTCATAACTGGAACCTACTACGAGAACATCCCGATGGACTTTGTGGTAAACGTCTACTCCATTTCCGACAGCCCGGACATAACCGTAACGATAAGCGGTACCAACTACACCGTCACGGCCGATCACGATGGTGTACTAACCATCCCGAACGTCACCCTCGAAGCCGGTAACTACACAGTCATAATAACCGATGCATCCCTTAACGCCACAATAACCAGGACCCTTGAAGTTCGCAACTGGGGCATCTACGTCGTCCCAACGCCTACGAATATAACTGCTGGTAGCGTCTACACCGTCACATTTGACATTAGCCTCATTGACCAGTACGGACAGCCCGTTGTTGTGAACGACAAGATACGCCTCCGCCTCGAGTTCAGCGACACCGATATCATCCCAAGCGGATTCTACGACCTTGTCTACTACATGGATATTGCCGATAATGGACATCTCACCAAGACAGTCAGCGTGTTCTCACCAGTTGCAGGAACGTTCCAAGTTATAGTCTCCGACAAGTATGGTAAGATGAACAACACCGAGCAGATCATCGTAAACGAGCCCAACCCCGCCGATCTCACATATGTGTACGTTAACATCAGAAAGCAAGGATCACTTAACCCGCCGGAGGAGCCAGTCAAGCTTTACTGGGGTCTTGAGCTTGGTGGGGTTAGGAAGTACTTCCCAGTATTCAACGCAACCATAAGTGACGACTACTCCGAGGCCATGTTCGCACTCTACCCGCAGAGTCCGTTCAGCCTCTATGTCATAGCTACTCCACTCAACGTTACCGCTCCCATTCTCACGGAGAACGAGCCGTGGGTCAGTAACATTACGGTTCAGAACGAGACCATAACCACATACACCAAGAACGTTACTGTGATACCCATTGAGGATGGATGGAACATCTCTGTGAGCGTCTACAAAGCAACTCTCCACAACGTCACGATCGAGCACTACCTCTACAACGTACCCATAACTCCGGGTGTCATCCAGCTCCAGCCCGGTTCAGCGTCTGTACAGGGTAATGCCATCTACGCGGGGCTTAGTGTTGAGCCCGAGCACTATGAGGAGTACATCTTTGGTCCATATGAGACTGCTAACTCTACTATGATAACCATAGAGCCCAACGAGCTTATGCTCATGCTCATAGACAACACCACACTCAAGCCGACCCAGGCTGGTGAGTACTTCACCTTCAAGGCTATGCTCAGCATAACCAATGCTGAGGAGCAGTTCAATGCCCAGTGGATGCCCTTCGAGTCCTGGATCCAGGCTATAGGCTTCCTCAACGACACTGAGAAGGGTGAGATAATCAGCGAGATACTCGACCAGATTGGAAACGTCTCAGCCCTCAACGGCCCAGTTGCCAACGAGACCCTTGACTTCCATATTGACAATACCGACATTGCCTACCTTGAGCCGACCAACGCTACCACTGACGAGATGGGAAGCGTTGTCTTCAAGGTCTACACCCAGGCCACTCCGGATATGACTCCGGAAGAGCTCAGTACCCTCATGGGTGCCGTTGACGTCTGGGCAACCTATGGCGATCTTGAGAGCAACCATATCACAGTCAACTTCGGTGGTACAGGTTCAATATCCGGTGACATAACCGATGACAGTGGAATGCAGATTGCAGGTGCCACCGTCATCGTCAAGATATGGAATGGAACTGCATGGGTTAACGCTACGGACTTCGAGGGCAATGTTCTAGTCACTGTGTCTGCAGAGGATGGTCACTACGCGCTAAACAATGTTCCAGCAGAGAAGAACGGAACTGAGTACATGGTCGTTGCAAAGAAAGGCAACCTGACCGGTTACGCCTACGTCACAGTGTATCCGTTTGCAACATCCACTGCGGACATCAAGCTCGGTGGAGAAGCCCAATACGCAGGTATTGCAATGTACAAAGAGAAAGTAGAAACTGCAGATACGGTGTACTTTGTCTTCAACAACCTTGGAACTCCAGATGCATTCTCAGTGTCTCAATACGTATCTCGTACAGTTCCAATAACTACTAGGACAGTGTCGTTACTTGCTGAAGACTTCAACATGAGTGCAGTCACTGCCAACGATGTTGTAATCTCAGTCGGTGGACCTTTAGTTAATCCAGTCACAGCAGCATATGAGAACATTGCTCCAGTGCATATGGTAATTGACGGAAAGGACATTACAATAGTATCACCACAAGGCAATGTTACATGGACAGCACCAACTCCATGGTGGAACGTCACAGAGGGATACTTCATAATCCAGCTCTTCACAGATGAAAACAGCGGAGCATTAGTCGTAACAATCTATGGTACTGATGCTGATAGTACTGCGGCTGGGGCTTACTACTTCCTCACTGAAGTCTATCCAAACATTGCTGCTTATAACAGCATATCGTACATTGTTGGAAAATGGGAGGATACTGAAGCAGGAGCAGACATTCCACTGCCAGGAGCGAACCTTGGAGATACAAGCGGATTCAGCGCCGGAGACACAATCACAGTAATCTTTATAGGCTGAAGCCTTTTTCCAACCTTTCTTTTCTCATCCTCTTTTCGTTTTGAAAATTTGTTAAAATTAGGAAACATTTACCCTACATTAGTTTTTTCTGAATGGGGGGATGATAATGAAAAAAGAACTTCAATGCTTGTTAATTATAAGTTTGCTTTTGATGAGTCTCGGAACAGTACCAGCGTTTCAAGGAAACTATGTAGAAGCAGGTAGTGAAAATGTTTTTATCACTGTCGACTCAAGTAACTTTCCAAGTGAAGTAGTGCTTCGCATTTCATTAAACGTTTCAGAGACTTTGAGTGCAGAGAATTTTGAAGTCTATGAAAATGGTGTAAGACAACAAATAACAGGCGTCTATTACACTGGAGAAGGACTTATAATGCCAATAGACGTTGTGTTTATAATAGACAGAAGCGATAGCATGGACAGTTATATAGAGGCTATTAAAAATAGTGCTTATCAATTTTCCTATGACCTCGAAAGAATTGGAGGGGAAAACGTCAGATTTGCTCTTGTAACTTTTGCAAATTATGATGATGCGAGAATAGATCTACCTCTTACAAATAATGTTTCTGAGTTTGTGGAAGCACTGAATTCCATATATACAGCAGGAGGTACAGAGTGGAGTTTTGGTGGAATCCTCAAGGCACTTGATTTGGAATTCAATCCAAATGCTCAGAAAGTGTTTATAGTTGTAACAGACGAAGATGATCAGTCTCCTTATTCTGTTGAAGAAGTAGCGAATAATTTGACAGCAGAAGGAGTTTTGTTAGCGCTAGTTTATAACCATAGAGATGGCCAAAAGCTTTCTGCTCTTTCAGAGATGATTGGTGCGTTAGATATAGATATCAGTGAAGTCCAACAGAATGGGTTCGAAGAGGTCTTGCACTATATAACAACGACAATTGGCCAGCAATATCAGATAGTTTACACACCCACCAATCAAAGCATGGATGGGGGTGAAAGACTGGTTAAGGTTATCATAAATCTTCCAGACGGTACCTACATGGAGGCCAATGTAAGTTATATTGCAAAGGAAAGATCTATAAAAAGGTACGAGAAGGTAATGCTGACTGATCAGGAGATACTTAATATACTTGGGGATATTGCTCAGTGGTTTGATGAAAGCAACAGATATCTTTCTATGATGGTAGACAACTATCAAAACATTAATCTTGCAAGTGCTTCGTATTATTCCATGATCCATAGGGAGTACATTCCCCCACTTCCTCTAGAGGAGCCAAGAGAATTCAATGAATTTTTAAGCAAAATAAATGATCTGCCGGATTCCCCTGCCAATACCAGGGAAGTTGAAAATCTCTTAATGTATTTCACTTTGGCATTGAATGAAGAAGGAGATTCTTTAACACTTAAAAATGGTACCACAAATGTTACGATAACACTGTGGAGAGTTATTGGATTTCCACTAGTGCCCGTTGTATCTTCAGAATATCCTATTGGGACTCCACAGATAAGGACAGGGGAAATATATAAAATTAGTATTCAGGATGTCCTACGGAATAGCACTTTCTATATATCACACTCTGTGAGCAAAGGCTCTCCAAGATTCCAACAGGTTGAAATTCAAGACCTAAAGATTCCAGTAGAACCTATTGAAATAAGTACACTCTATGAAAGAGTAACTATTTATCAGCCTATGGAAGTAGATAACAATGCATATTTAGTGCCGAAAATAGAAATGGAAAAAATAATCGGGGGAGTTAGGGGTAAGAATGGTGCCATATTAGCAGCCCCTATGTCGTCTACGGTCAAAACGTTAACTGACTATATAGTTGAGCAAGAGTATGGATACAAGACTTTTAAGAGTACTTCAGTGGATCCATTCTCCTCCCTTTATATATACGCTGGTGTGAGTGGCATTATAGAGGCTAAAGTCAAGTTTTTATTCTGGAGACTTCTTGGGATTGGCGGGGGGCTAGATGTACAATTTCGATATTATCCCGTTAGAGACAGAATGACTATAAGATTGGGAAGTAGAGTTGGAATTGAGTCAATTGCAGGGGAAATATGGCTAATCAGGGGAGTAGAAACTGCCAGTATCTCCAATGCTTCAGAAATTGGTGACATGGTAAAACTATGGTTTCTGTACACATTTACTGACATACCTTTACTTGATCAATTAGCCTACGGGGAGCTTCAAAAGACAATTCTTGACGCTGAATACTCTAAACGCTCGGAATTTCTAAATAGCACTTATCTCTTTGCAGTGGTAGAAAAGAGCTTGAACTTTGGTAAACTACCAGGACAAAGTTTTGTCACAATGTCCCAGTGGGATCGCTGGTCTAGAAGCCCCCATTCAAAACTTACTGTAACACAAGTTAGTAGTATCAAAAACAACCTTTATCGTAGAAGTTTTCAGAACTATGTGTATAAATTTGAAGAAGGTATAAAAATAAGTTACCCAATTATAACAGTGAAAGCCGAAGTTCCCCTCGTCATGGCATACGAAATCCCTTCAGTTGTTTCTGCAGGGATATTTGGAACAGTAAAAGCGTCTGCAGGGGTATCGACAATGCTATATGGTTACCAAATAGTTGATCCGGTAGCGTCAACTTCAGTTGGGACCTATATCATGAATGTGAGTTTAATCTCAGAATCTCCAGTTGATACTAACTCTGATGGTCTTTTTGATGGTTTGAGGCTTACAATAGAAATCCACTCCAATGCAACTGGCGAGTATAATGGACTGTTTTATTTGCTAGCCAACAACACGGTAATAGTTGCGTGGCCAGCGGATCTGTCTATTACTAATAGTTTCACTCTGCTGGAGATCCTAATTCCCAGCCAATATCTTTACTACACCAACTATACTGGCCCATTTGACGTGGGGCTGATAATTGAGGATGAAAATGGGAGTATCGTATATTCCAACTTCAGCTTGGGTAGAACAAACAGCTACGACTACAGGCAGTTTGAGCACGTTACTCCGCAGTTTGACTTTAGGTATGTCCCAGTTGACTCGGACAAGGATGGGAAGTACGATGAAATTCAGGTTAACATCACAGAACTCAACAATCTCACAGGAATTACAATCTCTCCAATACTTATGGCACCGAGCTGGATGGTTTATCTAAATTCTACTAACCTGACCTCTACCAGCGTGTATACCACATACATTGACGGAATGCATGTTAGGAAGTTTATGGGTAACTTCTCCTTTATGATCCATGTGACAAATAAGACAAGTGGAATATATCTTGGATCGTATAACTGGTCTATCAATGTCGACCCTATGAAATTCGAATCGGCATATCCAACAATAGTAGACGTTATTCCTAGAACTATAAATTACAAACCTGCAGTAACTTTTACCGTTAACGTTTCAAGGGATTCAAACATTTCGATAATACTCAAGTATAGTGTTGGTGGACTTGTGTATGACACTTGGGGATACTTTGAGAACGTCACTCCGGGCATACAGAATTTTACTGTCTTCTTAGACCCGTCTGCATTCGTATTGAATAATACTAGAAAAGCCACGCTGTTATCCGCTACTCTGATAACTAATGATTTAACAACTGACTCAGTAAAAATAAACAAGGAAGTATCTTTCTTCTTGTTATCGAGAGCAGATATATTGAACATCGATCAGAACCTCAACGCTGTCAAAAAACTTCTAAACATGACTATAGACCTCATAAGCTATGAAGATGTGAATTCAACAGTAGTTGTTGTACTGTCTTCAGGAAATGTAACTCTTACAAACCTCGCTTATCCAGAAATGCACGAAAAGACAATCTTGGAACTCCCGGTTACATTTAACCTTTCAGGAATTCTCTCGAACGTCAGTGAAAATGGAACGCTTAGTGTTATAATGTACGATGAGAATGGAGAACTGTTAAAAATGAAAACTGTAAACGTGGACTTATCTCCTCTATTTACTCCAGGCCACTTGAGGGTTTATTCTAATCCCTCTGGAGCCAGCGTGTACATTAATAATGTTTACTTTGGGACTACGCCCTTGGAGGTTGACCTTCTACCAGGAGAATATACGTTAGAGCTTTCCAAAGAAGGTTATCAAAAGCTTATTATCTCCGTTACAATAAATTCGGGAGAAAGCAAAACAATTTATGCAACTCTATCACCCGGTTTCCTCCCAGCAACGCTTGAAATTTCATCGTTCCCCTCTGGGGCCAAAGTATACATTGATGATGAACTTAAGGGACTTACCCCATTAACTGTAGAAGTCTCCCCAGGAACTCACACTGTGAAGTTAATTAGGGATGGGTATCATGAGTATGTTACCACATTAACTATAGATCAAGGGGAAACTATAACAATTAACGTGAGACTAACTCCATTAGTTAACTACGCACCGTTCTCTATTGGGGACTACACTACAGTAGTGAATAATGCTAGTTCGGTGTTCTTTGTCTTCAATAATTATGGGACGCCTGATGCTTTCTCTGTTTCTCAGTACGTGTCAAGAACGCTTCCAATTGACAAGCGTGCTGTTTCAAGATTAGCCAGAGAATTTGATTTCAATGAAGTAGCTTCTAATGACCTTATCATCTCTGTTGGTGGGCCTTTGGTTAACAATGTTACTGCAAGGTATGATAATGCTTCAGCAGTGCATATGAGTATTAGTGGGGGGAGTATAACTATTGTAACACCTCAGGAGAATATCACTTGGATTGTCCCTAGACCTTGGTGGAATGTTACAGAGGGATACTTTATTATTCAAGCCTTCTATGACAGGGAGTTTAATACTACAGTGTTTACAATCTATGGTACTGATGCTGATAGTACTGCGGCTGGGGCTTACTACTTCCTCACTGAAGTCTATCCAAACATTGCTGCTTATAACAGCATATCGTACATTGTTGGAAAATGGGAGGATACTGAAGCAGGAGCAGACATTCCACTGCCAGGAGCGAACCTTGGAGATACAAGCGGATTCAGCGCCGGAGACACAATCACAGTAATCTTTATAGGCTGAAGCCTTTTTCCAACCTTTCTTTTCTCCTTTTGTTATTCAGTTATCGCAAGATTTTTAATTACCAATATTTTACCATTCTATGGGGGATTAGGAAGTGAAAGAGAAATATTATCTTATTGCATTGATAATTGTTCTTTCTCTTTCTATAGTTGTCTTAATAAACATACAGAATCCTTCTGAAGGATTTTCAAAGGTGTACTTTGAAAATTTAACAGTTCCTGAATATATTATTCCTAACAAAACATATACAATGATGTTTGTAATTGAGTCGCATGAGCTATATCCTGTTAATTACTCCTTTGAAGTATATGTTAATGATGAGTTGATTAAGCAGGGAAAAGTGGCTGTAAATCCTGGACAGCGAAATGAGATACCATTTGAATTTTCAATATCTAAAGTAAGCTACGAAAAAGTGGTACTAACCCATGAGCAGAACATTTACTTTGTAAATGGTTTGTCACTTATTGTAGGAAATATATTAAGATTTCAAAATTTGATGTCCAATATGAGTGCTGATGAACTCTTATACTTAATCAACCACACTCCAGTTATGTATGATGGTTCGAATAATCTAACGTTTATCTTAGATGTCTCAAGGAATATCTCAATTACCCAAACAAGAATCATCAAAAACTCTGCTAAAATAAAGGAAGTTTACCAGTTTAATATGAGCAAAGTCGGGGATGAGAGCTATAAAGTCGTTACATCCTTTCTGAAAACAAAGTACATCCCTGAGCCTGTTATTATGAAAGTTGTGGTAAAATCAAGCACTGGTAAAGTTTATCAGCTATCCGCAACCATAGAGGTGAAAGGTGAGAAATAATGCTTATTACTTTTCTCCTTTTGTTGTTTTTGATGGTTAGTTTATACGTCCTTTTCTTTGAATCTAATTGTAAAGCTAAGCTTGGTATAATAGCTATTGTTTCCTTAGTTGTAACATATTATATTAGGGTTGGATTTGGGCGATACTTCACTACTATTGATGAATCATATTATATTTCCCTTATTGGAAATCCAGTTTGGTACAAAACATCTATAGTTTCTGGGTTTGTAGTTCCATTCCTATTACATTCTATAAGGATCTTGCTAGGTATAGATCCTGTTAGCTTGGTAGTCTATTATTCATTGGCTTTTGCAGTCCTTTATGTAGGTATAATCTACTGGGCATATACAAGGGTAGGGATTTCAAAGAAATACTCTACTATTTCGCTTGCAGTCTTGTTTGTGTCAAGCTTTTATATTTGGTCATTCATACAAATTCGTCCGCAGCAGTTGGGTATACTTGTTGGACTTTCAATAGTTTCCTTGTTTATGAGCATAAAGCCTAACAAGATGTTCTTCATAATAATGCCTGTATTGTTCACTTTATTGATTTTTACCCATATCTTCTCCTTTTTTCTTTTCTCGATACTTTTGATGGCATACTTTGTTTTAGTTTTCATTAAATCTGAATCATCGGAAGAAGTCTTCAAAAAGTTTCTTGGTATATCTTTTGCTGTGCTCATAGCATGGCTGGCTTTCTTATCTTTCCCCTATTCAAGCAGAACAATACGCACTTTAGTTTGGTTGTTAAATAGCATGCCCCAATTCGACAATTTTCAGTTGTTACTAAACTATTTCTCTTCTCTTTCTACTTTTGCATATATCATGCTGGTATTTCTCATATATCATGCAGGGAAATTCCTCCATAGTAGATATCTTAACGACCTCGTGAATCTTTGGGAATCTCTTAGGGGAATACTGATTAAATTCTCATTACAAATAATTTTCTTAGCATTGATATTTTTATCTGTTGGTTTTTACATTCAATTCAAGCTTGGGGCAAGTACGTATACTAAGATATACAGAGGGTCGGTCTTGACTCTGGTGTTCTTCCAGTTGGGGAATATATTTTTTGGGTTTATGTTCGTTAGAGGATTTTTAGATAAATTAAAAGATAATACACTTACAGAATTTGATATTATGGCAATTATATGGATATTTATTGGAATTGCAATGCTTTTCATATCCTTTTTTATGCCGAAAGGTAGTGCAATATGGGGGTTTAGTAACTGGATGGTAAGAGTTGCACAGTACTTTGTAATATTCGCCGCTCCCACTGTTACCTATGCGTTATATAAGGACATTAAGGCAATGGGATTGTCCCATTTAAAGCTCGCTATTTCTATATTGATTTCGGTGTTAATAGTAATTAGCATGATAAACACTGCCAGACCTCCACAAATATATGACTATGATATTGTTTGGAGTGACGAGATGATTGACGTTGCCAAAGAAGTCAGACTTTCAAATACGTTAATGTTTAGGTACAACGTTTCACCATATTTGAAGTTTGCTATGGAGAACTTACTGAAGGCTTATGGAAAGCCTGTGGAGATTACACAAGGTTCAAGTATAGTCCTGTCCTCTGATGCTATATATGTGTATGGTAGCAACTACCATCCTCTTTCATTAGGGTTTTTCTCTAAAAAAAGAGGCCCAGTAATTGTAATTTTGGGAACATCAAATCCAAAAGTTAAGCAATACTTCACTACTTTATTAAACAAGGAATTTCCAGCATTAATCATAGGTGAGATAGACAATTGTGAAATGTATATTAAGCAGGGATATCCACTTATTGTCATGGGAGGGAAATTAGCAAACAAATGCACCCAGCTATTAGAAAAAAATAGAGCAATGTTAGTTTATATGGATAAAGATTCCGTGGTTACTCCCTATTTCACGTACTCAGTTCCATCTCCCAAAAAAGAATGGTGGAATGTTAATGAAGGTCTTTTTGTCATTCAAGCAGTTAAGTACCATGGAGCTCCAATACTGATAATTGAGGGTACAAATATAGATGCTACTGTTGCTGGAGTTTGGTACTTTGTGAATAAAGTTTCCCAAGACATAGAAAAGTATAAAAATACCTATTATATTGTCGGTAAATGGATTGAATCGGATAACAAAGTACTTCGCTTCCTTAAGTTTGATCCAAACGACAACAATGGCTTCAGTGAGGGTGATACTGTTGAAATTATTGAGATTGGATAACTTGTGGAAACGATCTGAAATTGTTCCAGTTATTATATTCATTGTCGCTTTTTTAATTAGAGTACGAAATCTTTCGAGACCATTTACGGAGTACTTTAGATATATCAATGCTCAGTATGCAACATATGCTCGGAACTATATTTGGTATGGATATTTGAAAACGAAATTTGGCTTAGTATCAACGCCATGTTACATCAATAATACTGATAATTTTTCTTATTACTTCCATCATCCTCCTATGATTAGTATTCTTACATCGATATATTTTAGACTTTTTGGTATAAGTGAAAGTAGTGTTCGATTGACTGAAATCTCCCTTTCTATGTTAACTTTGCTTATGATATACATTATTTCTAAAACAATATGGAATAAAAGTGTTGCAATTGTTTCAATGTTTATTTTTGCGTTTTTACCGATTTCTGCTTATTATGATAGGATAATTGCGCCCGACTACTCTATCATGCCTTTTGTATTGGCCACGGTCTATTTTTATATTAGGTACCATCAAACTCTAAAAAGCGAAAACTTATACCTAATGGCACTTTTCTTGTATATTGCAACCTGGTTTGACTGGCAAGCCTACTTGATAATTCCCGGTGTATTACTACATTCACTCATGAAAGATAAGCTCTCCAAATTCTCTATTCGCATTGGTATCTTTCTAATTGTGGGCGCATTTCTTGGGTTTATATCTTATTTGCTATTTGTATATTTATTGGGGGGGTCCCATGAAATAATTGAGTTATACCAAGGATTTTTAACCAGATCTGGCATTAGGATCTATAGAAAATTTGATCGACCAGGAGCAACTTATAAATTTACAATTATTCAATTTATGATGCTGGAGATCAAAAGATCAATAAATCTTTTTACGTCTGTGATCTTAGTATTTACATTGATATGGATTACATACTTTGTCTTGACCAAGCTTGAAAATGATGGATATTTAATTCCATTTTGGATTCATGGCATTTTAAGTATTTTTCTCTTCAGACAAGGTGCGTGGATTCATGATTTTTGGCTATACCAATTAGTTCCTGCAATAGTGTTCTCCTCTAGCAAGGGCATATTAGTATTCTTTAGAACTCTGTCTGCCAAGAGGTCTTATCTAACATCACTACCTCTTTCTATTTTAACGGCTAGTGCATGTATACTTGGTACATTATGGAGTTTATTTTTAGTAGCAGTACTTAAAACGTTCCATAGTAGTAACATTGATGAAATAAGTCTCCTAATTCTTATTATAGCAAGTATAGGAGCATATCTTATGTTTTGGCTGATAATTTCCCATAATATAACTGTTGAGGATGAGAACAACATAGAAAATAATCTCCGGAAATCATTTCCTGTATTACTACTTTCAGTATTATTTATATCATACCTCAAAAATATATTATATCCAAGAGTCCCATACTATGGGCTGATTATAATACTATCAGTGCTCGTATTGGGAGTTTTGTGGTATATAACTGTTGTCAAACAATATGTAAGTGTTGGATTTCTGAAATTTTTTGGAATCTTGATTGTCTTAATGCTCTTTGTATACCAAGCTCTGTATGTTATCCATATTAGAGATAGCTGGGTATATCCAGCTGAATACAGAAAAGGTTTGATTATAAAGAATATAACAACGCCCAATGATAGAATTTTTGCAATTCCTGAAGCGGGTATTCATAGTTATTCCTCAACATTTTATTCAGAAAGATGTGTTGTATTGATATGGACTCTTAGAGATTTAATTAAAAATATTAATGTTACAACTGATGAAACTGGATATATGTATCTTGTAAGTACAGAAGATTTATTTAAGGACAAAAAGTATCAAACATTAGAGGAACATCTAATGGATAATTATCCTTATCTTAAAATAGGTGATTTATATATCTTTAACTTATCGACAATAAATAGATAACTTTTTTATACACTTAGGCGTAACTGTTATTCAAGAAATGCTTTCTTTCTCAGTTAGTTGTTGGTTGGAAATATCTAAATTAACAGCAGATCGGGCTAATTCGGCTTCATTGTAGGATAGATGGCAAAAGCTGATATTGGGGAGGACATAAAAGTTCGGTTTTATATGGTTTGTTATTATCACCGAAATTTTTTACATGAACCAAATTATTAGCAAATTCATCAGGATGATCAACTGAAACGATGTGCGATCAACTTACGAAAAGCTTTTATATTTTATGTTCCTAATATTAATTGTAAACTCTAACAGAGGGGAAGTTGTATGAAAAAGCTCCTGCTGATAGTACTGGTTGCTGGAATACTCATAGGAGCGGCAGGAATCCAGGTGGGAAATGCTTTATTCAGTGACAAAAGCATTTCGAAAGGCAATGAAATATCCACAGGGGAGTTTGATATAGGAATAAGCAAAGATGGAAGCAGATTTTATGATGATCTGAAGCTTTTTGAGTTCTCAAATCTAAAGCCCGGTGACTACAGGGAGTTCAGCTTTTACATAAAGAACAGAGGGGATGTTGGAGTCTCGAGGATCCTCCTCTCCCTTAACGTTGAGGATTTAGAGGATGGAAAACTTACGGATGCTGAATCTCTTGTTGATAATACCACAGACACAGGCGAGCTGAGCAAAAACATTATCATAGCAAAGCTCTCCGTGACAAAGGACAGCCAAACGTACTCACTGGATGACTATGTTGGAAAGACGCTGAAGGAAATCAGCGGCAAGCAAATACTTCTCCCCAGGGATCTCTTAAAGCCTGGAGAAAATATTAAAGTCACCGTTGGCTTTAAGCTCAAAGATGATGCCGGAAATGAGTGCCAGACAGATATTGCGAGGATAACCCTGAACATCTATGCCGAGCAGTGAGTTTTTAAACTTCCCCCCCTTTTCTCTTTTGGTGTCCGCAATGCTTGGTATAATATTCGACATGGATGGGGTAATTTACAGGGGAAACACTCCAATTGAGGGGGCAAAAGAGGTGATTGACTATTTAAAATCGAGAAACGTTCCTTTTGTATTTCTCACCAATAACTCAACAAAAAATGCAAAGATGTATAGGGAAAAACTCCTAAATCTGGGGATTGATGTTGAAGAAGATTGGATAATAACTTCAGGTTATGCAACCGCCCGCTATCTGCAGAAGCACTTCAGGAAAGGAAAGGTTTTTGTAATCGGGGGAAAAGGCCTTGTTGAAGAAATTAAGAACATCGGCTGGGAGATTATGAGTGTTGGGGAAGCTAAGGAAAGATGGAGAGAAATAGAGTATGTCGTTGTGGGACTTGACACGAAACTGACTTACGAGAAATTAAAGTATGGGACTTTGGCAATTAGGAACGGTGCAAAGTTCATTGGTACTAACCCAGATACGACTTACCCTGGGGAGGAAGGTATTCTGCCAGGAGCTGGCTCAATCTTGGCAGCGTTAAAAGCATCAACGGATGTTGAGCCATTAATAATTGGAAAACCCAATGAGCCTGTTTTTGAAGTGGTTAAAGAAAAGCTCACCGCAGATGAAATCTGGGTTGTTGGTGACAGACTTGACACGGACATAGCATTTGCAAAAAGAATAGGGGCAAAAGCGATAATGGTCTTAACTGGTGTAAACACACTGAAGGACATTGAGAAAAGTAAAATAAAGCCTGATCTGGTTTTGCCCAGCATAAAAGAACTTCTGGAATATTTAAAAGTCCATATCAATGATTAAATATTTAACCTTGTGTTCCAAATAATATGAGTGAGGGATTTCATCATGGAGAGATTTGAAATTGACAGGGAAGTTGAGGAAAAGGTTGATCAAATCTTACAGAAGCTTGTCAAACTTCCTCTCGAGAAAATACTTAGCTACGCATTAAAGGGCGAAGAAGACGCCATACAGCTTTATAAATTTCTATCACAGCACATAGAGGAACCACATGCGAAAATGAAGTTTGAACAGTTCATTAAAATAGAGTCAGGACATAAGAAGAAAATTCGCAAAGTATTTGAAGAGCTGTTTCCAGGCGTTGAACCCTCCGAAATACCACTTCCCTCTTGGGTTGAGGTATCATTCCAAGACGTTAGAAAGGATATTAAAACAGCAGAGGACTACCTCAGCATTTTGAAGGTTGCAATAAGCTCTGAAAAGCTTGCCGAAAAAAGTATCAATTTGTTGCCCAAGCTCTCATCAAAGAGTACGCTGATTTGTTCACTTCACTTGCTAAAGATGAAAGGCAGCATTACGATTTTCTTGTTAACCAGTATCTCTTTTATAAGCGTGCCAAAGCTGAAGAGGATATGCATGAGAGAATAAATAAGCTGCTTGGAAAGGAGTAGATACGGATGAAAGTTCAGGAGCTCCTTGAGAAGATCGCCTGGCAGGAGAATGAACTCTACAACCTGTACAAGCTCGGTGAGACCTTTGCAGTCTATGAAACACCGCGGCTGGCTGAGCATTTCAACTGGTTGGCAAGTGAAGAGCTCAGGCACAGGAATACTGTGCAAACATTCATCAAAGAAAAAACGCTGGAAAACAGTGCGGTTATTGATCACTTGGATGCATTAAGTCTTGAGCCCTACTTAACCGATGAAAGGGTTGAGCCAGAGGACTTGGAGGATCTCATTCTTGAAGCCCTCATCAGAGAAAAGCACAGTTATGAGCTCTATCAAAAGCTCAGCGAAATATTGGATGGTTCCCTTTCCCAAATCTTCAGAATGATGAGTCAAGAGGAGCTTAAGCACGCTTACAGGCTAAAGATAATGTACGAAACTGTTCACAGATAATGGATAAATTATCCGACATATCCCTTTTTCTATCAACTCCTTTTACGACAGAGTGCCAGCATAATATTTGTCATCTTGGCGAACCAAACATGGGCAAGGTATATTTACCCCGATTCCCAAATTCATAGCACTGATATTTCTACTAATACACATAATAACGCTAAATAATATGACAGGGGTGTTCATATGGCAGTTGAAAAAGTGATGAAAAGAGATGGAAGAATTGTTCCTTTTGATGAAGGGCGTATAAGATGGGCTATACAAAGGGCAATGTGGGAAGTTGGGGTAAGGGATGAAAAGCTTTTAGATAAAGTGGTCAAAGATGTCGTTGGCAGAATAAATGAGCTATATGATGGAAAGATACCCCACATTGAGAATATTCAGGATATTGTGGAGCTTGAGCTAATGCGCAACGGTCTCTTTGACGTTGCTAAGGCTTATATCCTTTACAGAAAGAAAAAGGCAGAGATCAGAGAGGAGAAGAAGAAGATACTCAACAAAGATAAGCTGGATGAAATTGATAAGCGCTTTTCTATCAACGCCCTAAGGGTTTTGGCCAGCAGATACCTTATGAAGAATGAAGAAGGAAAAATAATTGAAAGCCCCCGTGAGCTGTTTGAGAGAGTTGCGATTCTTGCTGTAATCCCTGATCTGCTCTATGACGATAGGGTTTTCTCTAAGGAGGGAGGCTTTGCTCAAGATTTAAAGAGGGTTGATTATTATAGGGAGCATCTTGACGAATTTGATAAAAAGTTGAGCATTGGAAGATTTAAACTAAATAAATACCATTTCGAGAGATTTCTTTCACTTTATCAGGAGCTTGCAGAAAAAGGTCAGATGAAAGTCAGCATTGATGAGATCGTTAAGATGCTTGAAGACGGTGCATTTGATAAGTACGAAAAGGAAATTGAGGAGTACTTCCGCTTGATGACTAATCAAATCTTCATGCCAAACACTCCAGCCTTAATCAACGCGGGCAGACCTCTGGGAATGTTATCAGCATGCTTCGTTGTCCCAATAGAGGATGATATGGAGAGCATAATGAAAGCAGCTCATGATGTTGCAATGATACAAAAAATGGGTGGAGGCACTGGAGTCAATTTCTCAAAGCTCCGCCCGGAGGGAGATTTAGTTGGAACAACAACAGGAGCAGCCAGTGGCCCTGTTTCGTTCATGCACCTCATAGATGCCGTTAGCGACGTTATAAAGCAGGGAGGAGTGAGAAGAGGGGCAAACATGGGAATTCTTGAAGTATGGCATCCGGACATTGAGAAGTTCATCCATGCAAAGGAGAAAAACATCGGAACCAACGTTTTGAGCAACTTTAACATTAGTGTAGGCATCTGGGAGGACTTCTGGGAGGCTTTGAAAGAAGGCAGGAAATATCCGCTAATCAACCCAAGGACTGGAAAGAAAGTTAGGGAAGTCGATCCAAAAGCCCTCTTTGAAGAGTTAGCTTACATGGCATGGGCAAAGGCCGATCCAGGCGTCGTGTTCTTTGACGTAATCAACAGGAGGAACGTTCTCGAGAAAGCTAAAGGACAGAAGATAAGGGCAACCAATCCATGTGTTGTTGGAGATACAAGGATTCTCACTGAAAAGGGGGAAATTGAAATAGAGAAGCTCTTTGAGCTGGCAAAGGAAGCTAATATCGACAGACTTGAGGTACTTGATGAAGGGGCTCTTGGAGAGAGAGCTGAGAAATATGCATATCTCTTGCCATTTAAGGTGATTGCATCGAATGGTAAGCCCGTGGAAGCATATGTCTGGAAAGTTGGCTTCAAGCCAAGCATAAAAATCGTTCTTGAAGATGGTCGCGAGTTAACGGGAGATGAGGAACACAAGGTAAAAGTTGGAGATAATTACATTGAGCTCAAAAATATCAAAGTTGGTGATTGCATCGAAGTGTTCAAAGAGGGTTGTAAGAAAGTAGTGGAAGTTGCTTCTGTCGGAAATCAACTCGTCTATACACTCACAATGAAAGAAGTTCATGAATATGTTGCAAATAGCATTATTAGCAGAAACTGTGGAGAAGAGCCCCTCTACGAGTACGAATCATGCAATCTCGCTTCCATAAACCTTGCAAAGTTCGTAAAATACGACGACGAAGGAAAGCCGTACTTCGACTGGGACGAATATGCCTATGTCATTCAAAAAGTTGCCAAATACCTTGACAACTCCATAGATGTCAACAAGTTTCCGCTTCCAGAAATCGATTACAACACCAAGCTGACCAGAAGGATAGGCGTTGGAATGATGGGCTTAGCTGATGCTCTCTTCAAGCTCGGCATTCCTTACAACAGCAAGGAAGGGTTTGACTTCATGAGAAAAGCTACCGAGTATCTCACATTTTACGCTTACAAATACTCTGTTGAAGCGGCGAAGAAAAGGGGAACATTCCCACTCTATGATAAGAGCGATTATCCAGAAGGAAAGCTCCCAGTTGAAGGATTCTATCACAGAGAAATCTGGAATTTACCCTGGGATGAACTTGCTGAAGAAATCAAGAAGTATGGAGTTAGAAATGCAATGGTCACAACCTGCCCACCAACAGGAAGCGTTAGTATGATTGCGGATACCTCGAGCGGAATTGAGCCGATATTTGCCCTTGTTTACAAGAAGAGCGTAACTGTTGGCGAATTCTACTACGTTGACCCAGTTTTTGAAGCTGAACTCAAGAAGAGAGGTCTTTACAGCGATGAGCTGCTGGCAAAGATAAGCAACAACTACGGTTCAGTTCAAGGGCTTGAGGAAATTCCAGAGGACATGCAGCGTGTATTTGTCACGGCAATGGATGTTCACTGGCTTGACCACATCTTGGCTCAGGCATCTATACAGCTCTGGCTGACCGATAGTGCGAGCAAGACCATAAACATGCCAAATGATGCAACGGTTGAGGATGTTAAAGCTGCCTATCTTTTAGCATACAAGCTGGGCTGTAAGGGTGTGACTGTTTACAGAGATGGCTCACTGAGCGTTCAGGTTTACAGCGTTGAGGGTGAAAAGAAGAAGAGGGTTCCAGCAAAGCCCAGTGAATATGCGAAGAGCATCTTGAAGGAGATTGTCGAAAAGGAGCCATGGCTCAGGAGATTTATTGATGTTGAGGCAATACTTAACGGAACAAACGGAAAGAATGATGTCAGCAAGCCCTCACTCCATCTGAGCTTGGACATCGACGTCACCCATCAGCATGTTCAATCTAAAACAGCTGAGGCAAAAAGCGGTGTCTGTCCAGTATGCGGAGCTCCAACGGTCTTTGAAAGTGGCTGTGAAGTTTGTAAGAACTGTGGCTGGAGCAAGTGCGTCATCTCGTGATTTTTTACTTTTATTTTAGGGGTTGTTATGATTTTTACAAAAATTTGTAAACGCTGAATTTTTAAATGGCTTGTGCGATTCTACATTTATCAAGGAGGTGGCAATATGGATAAGGTTTACCTCACATGGTGGCAGGTTGATAGGGCAATATTCTCACTGGCTGATAAGCTTAGGGAGTACAAGCCTGATGTCATTGTTGGAATAGCGAGAGGAGGTTTAATCCCAGCAGTGAGGTTGAGCCATATTTTGGGGGATATAGAGCTCAAAGTCATAGACGTGAAGTTCTACACCGATATCAGCGAACATGCAGAGATGCCAAAAGTGGTAATTCCAATACACGGGGACTTAAAAGGCAAGAGGGTCGTTATTGTGGATGACGTCAGCGACACAGGGAAAACGCTGGAAGTGGTTATAAACGAGGTTAAGAAGCTGGGGGCAGAGGAAATAAAGGTTGCATGTTTAGCTATGAAGCCTTGGACTTCAGTCGTGCCTGATTTTTACGTGTTTAGGACTGACAAGTGGATAGTCTTCCCATGGGAAGAGTTCCCGGTGGTGGTGCGGGAATGAGGGCTTTCATAGCCATTGACATAAGCGACAGCGTTAGAGAAAAGCTTGTTCAAGCTCAGGACAAAATTGCAAGAACAAAGGCTGCCAAGATAAAGTTTGTTGAGCCTGAAAATCTTCACATCACCCTTAAATTTTTGGGGGAAATAACTGGGGAGCAGGCTGAGGAAATAAAGGAAATTCTCCAGAAAATAGCGGCAAAATACAAGAAGCATGATGTCAGAGTCAAAGGAATTGGTGTGTTCCCAAACCCGAACTACATCAGGGTAATCTGGGCTGGTGTTGAAGGCGATGAGATCATAAAAAGTATAGCCAGCGACATAGAAAGGGAGCTGAGAAAGCTCGGCTTTAAAAAGGATAAGGACTTTGTTGCTCATGTGACAATAGGAAGGGTGAAGTTTGTTAAGGACAAGCTTGAGCTTGCCGTTGTTTTAAAGGAGCTGGCAAATGAAGATTTTGGTATTTTCAGAGTTGATGCAATTGAGCTGAAGAAAAGCACCTTAACTCCAAAAGGTCCAATTTATGAAACATTGGCAAGGTTTGAGCTTAGGGATTAGAGCTGGACTAAGAACAGGGGCACAGGGATTATTGCGAGGTTCCTCTCTTCAATGAAGTCAAGCTTGCCTTTTGACAAAAGGATCTTGTTTTTTATTCCCACCCTTGGGAAATCGCTTGGCTTAACTTTATTCTGCCATTTCACTTCAACACCAAAATCTTTTGTTACAAAGTCAACTTCCTTTGCATTATGGAAGAAATACGTATCAAAGTTCCTCTTTATGTGCTCTCCCACAATTCCCTCTACTTTTTTTGCAATTTCAACTTCTATCCCAAATTTCCTTGAAAATGTTTCCAAAATTAATGGATCCAAAAAGTAGAACTTTCTTTCTTTTTTGAAAAGCGGTGTCATTAAGTTTGGCTTTGTTTGAAAATAGTTCCTCCCAATAAAGAGCTCCTCAAATATTTCCAAATACTCCCTAACGGTTACATGCGAACCTATTTCCATTTCCTTTGAAAGGGCATTTAGAGAAAACTTCTCTCCATATCTCTTTAAAATACCTAAAATTATTGAAAGTGCTATCCTTTCACTTCTCCCAAGTTTTGTAACGTCAAATATTGTCGCATTATAAATCATTTCATATGTGTCTGGGCTTATTTCACCACTCTCAAGTAGCTCAAATATCGATTTTGGATAACCTCCAGATGATAGGTAAAAATAAAATGCTTCAAAGAGTTCATCCATGTGGGGGTATAACTCTAAGGCATTTTCATAAAGGATTTTAGGAGAAGTTTCTAATGTTATTTTCTCTAACTCTCTTTTAATCTTTGGATTTAATAACTCAACAACTTTTTTAAAGCTCAATGGCAGAAATTCCTCAACTTTTATTGGTCTTCCAGGAAAGCTTTCCTTTTTCAAGCCAAGGGATGAGGAGCCAGTTATATAAAGGGTGGTATCCTTCTTTAGAGGAGAATCAAGGAAAAACTTTATCGCTCTCTCCCAGCCTTCAACAAATGTTACTTCATCAAGGAACACAAACTTCTTTCCTCTCTGCATTCTTGAGAAGAACTTCAGGATTTCAACTATGTCTCTGTAATCTTTAAGCAAATCACAAGAAAAGTAGAGAATACTCCTTGGGTTGGTTCCTCTTTCAATAAGATCAAGGATTGTAAGTTTTAAATATGTGGTCTTTCCAACTTGCCTTGGACCAACAATTATCTTGTTCCTATTTTCAAATGTGTATCCTATAGGATTTCTCTTTGATAAGGCCTCTTTAACCTTTTCATCCTCATAAATAGCTTTTTTATCTCGCCACCATGGGTTTTGAAATCCTATCAGCTCTTCCATTTTTATCACAATTGATACTGCAGTATCAAATAATATATAAATATTTTGATACTAAAGTATCAGGTTTATAGAGGAAGAGACAGCAACTTTAAAGAAAGGTCAGCAAAAACAAGCACATAGTAAGGGGGTAAGGGTGAAGTGAAAATGAAGGAGCTTTTAAACCAAGTTCTTAAGGAAATCAAGCCAAGTGAGGAAGAAAGGGAACTTGTTGAGAGCATAAAAAGAGAAGTTGAAGGTATTTCAAAAGAGATAATCGCCGTCTTTGATTATGATGTTGAGCCGTATTTCGTTGGTTCTTTAGCCAAGGATACATACCTATCTGGAGATCACGATATTGATCTCTTTTTGGCTTTCCCTCTTGAAGTTCCATTGAGTGAGCTGAGAGAGAAAGGTTTAGAGCTTGCAAAGGCTATTGGGGAAAAGCTTGGGAAATATGAGATCGCCTATGCTGAGCATCCATATGTTAGAGCATTTTACAGGGGATTTAAAGTTGATTTGGTGCCATGTTATAGTGTAAGGAACTGGAGGGATGTGAGGACAGCAGTTGACCGCTCAATACTCCACACGGAATGGGTTTTAAAGCATCTAAATGGCAGAAATGATGAAGTTAGGCTTTTGAAGAAGTTCTTCAAGGGTATTAATGTTTATGGCAGCGAGATCTATGTTAAGGGGTTTTCGGGATATCTCACAGAGCTCCTGATAATAAAGTACGGCTCATTTCTTGATGTTCTTGAGAATCATGAGTTCATGCTCAGGCAAAAGATCATTGACTTGGAAGGCTGGCTGAAGAAAGAGCCGGAAGTAGCAATGAAAACTGTAAAGCGAGAGGCTGATGCTGATGTCCCGTTGATAATAATTGACCCAGTTGATCCAAGGAGGAACGTTGCTTCAGCTTTAAGCTGGGAAAAGTTTGGAATTTTCTACTTCAAAGCCAAGCAGTTTTTAGAGAAACCTTCAAGAGAGTTCTTTTTCCCAAGGCAGAAGCAGAAGAGGGACTACAAAAAGCTTTTGAGAAAAAAAGAAACAAAGCTTGTAACTCTGCTCTTTGAGAAGCCGGACTTAATCGATGATCTGCTTTTGCCTCAGCTTGAAAAAAGCGCAAAAGGGTTTATGAAAGCCTTAGAGCTTCGAGGCTTTAAAGTATTTGAGGCTCACTGGGGCTACAAAAATAAAGCCTTCATAATGCTCGAAGTTGACAGAACTGAAAAGCCAAGAATTGGGATTAAACCCGGTCCGGAGTTCTTTACGGAGAGGGGGCTGAGGTTTTACTCAAAGAATCAAAAAGTTTGGATTCGTGGAAAGCGTTTATATTCAGAGAAAGTGGTAGAGGAGAGTATAGTTGATGCTATCAGAGAGCTCTTAGAGAAGAACCAAGTTTCTCTGGGGAAGCAGATTAAGGAACATATAACGCAGGCAGACATCTTAATTAACTTCGTTCCTCCAGAGCTAAGCGATGAGGCGTATCTGTTCTTAAGCAGGGAAAAATGGAATTTAAAAGGCTAAACACCTCTATGCTCACACCATTCTTTGTTCTCCCATCTCCCATGAACCTCCCCCGGAATGTGTCCTGTATCAGCGACTGCCTGTTTTAAGTCGTATAAACTTTCTATTGCACTCCGAATGTCCCTTGGTAGATCTTCTTTTGCTGCATATAACGCTGCTCTCGTGACGACGTTGTACCTGCTGTTGGGGACTTCACTTTTAAGCGAGGCAAACCATGCTTCTTCGCTTGTCTCCCAACCTTCCAGTCCCTTCATTCTGAACAGATCATAATCGTAGTAGAGCTGTGGAAATGCCAACAGCTTCATGTATTCAAGCAGTAAGAAGTTCGCCCTTTCGCTGTTTTCTTCCATGTAAAGCTCTATCAGTTCAATCAGGGCTTTGCTTATGGCTATAACGTTCCCAAAGGTTACCCGTGTGTCTATGTTCTCCCAGAATCTTGGGCATGAATGATTTGCCAGGAGCATTATGTAGTAAATCCTTCCAAGCTTCAAGGTGAGGGCAGGATCTGCATCCTTCACTGGTTCGGTAACATAGTCAACGCTTGTGTCCATGTCGAAGTACTCGTAATGCTCACGGAAAAATATTCTGGCATATCTAACTAAGAACTCCTTTATGCTGTTGCTATCAGCACGTGAGTACTTTTTAATCAGATCCATAACTCCAAAGCGAACTGCTCTGTTGAGCTCGCGGAAGAGCTTTGTAAATGCAAACTTCCAAAGCTGGGAGACCTTTTCCCCCTTATACCACCGGTGTATTACTTTGTTATCCTCCCTCCTGACCCCTGTCCACCTCATGTCTCCTGTTCTCCCATCTATGCTCAGATCATAGTAATCGCTCCAGCTTGAGTAGTCCTTAACATTGATCTTAAACTGCTCACTGCACTCACCGTGGAGGCATCTGTATTCCCCGCTCACCTTTTTCCTAACGAATTCAACTGCATTAACGGCCTCAACGCCTCTCTCTTCAAGTCCCTTGATCCATTTTAGGAACTTGTCAAGCTGCTGGGGATTGCTGAGCAAAGCTTCCAGGTCGCTTGAGAGGAACACCAGATAGGGAATGCCGCTGTTTTCTTTGAAGACATCGATTCTTCCCTCAGAAACTGCCCTTATGAGTCCCTCAGCATCCAGTGTGTTGAACGCAAAAGCATCGCTCAGCTGGTGATCCCTGCCGAACACGAAGGCAGTTTTTCCATCGCATTTGTATGTGTTGCATGAGTATTTTGCCTGCGGTATATTCAAACCTATGAACTGCCTCTCATCAAGTAGAAATACAACCTTTTTTTCAGTTGCTTCGGTAATGATTCCTGCGGTTTTCCTTGTTATGACATTTTCAGGAAGCCAGAATCCGACAATGCTTTTGTCTCTTATAAAAGGTTCATAAAAGTCAAAGGAGACCTTGGCTAAAATCTCCTGCTCAAAAATACTCAAATGCGGCATTATCGGGTGAAATGGTACTGTGGGAACAACTTCAACGTGATTCTGTAGAGTTTCTACAATCTGGGAGTAAATCTTTGGCTTGTGTTCAAGTATCATGTAAAGTGTGAAGGGCTCAAAGTCAACACTTACGCTGTTTTTTCTAAGCAGTAAAAGAGTATCGTCAACATATTCGTAGGCTTTAATGACTGCCCTTGTCCAGTTTCTCCCTTTGACCTCTATGTCTCTGATCTCCAGTGAGACAGGGCTTAATCTTTCGGAGTATTTTATCGGATCCCATCCAGAACCGTCGTGAATGTAGATTATATCCCCCGGCTGGTATGCGTGAAAGTGATAGCCGAATTTTTGGAACATGATACCACCTTATTCTTTTATAAATCTTGGCAATTTAAGGAATTTGGGCTTTTTAGTAAGTTCCGTATTTGTTAAAAATTCTGGTTTAGCTGTTATTTTGCTCAGCTTAAGAAAGTGTAAATAATGCTTTTCGGTTTTTTCTTCTTTCATAAAATCTTCGAGTATAAACTTTATCTCTTCTTGGTCTTCTGGAGGCTCTATTGAAAGACCTTTTTGAAGGAGTTCCTCTCTTTTTTTTGTCCCATCATCTTTTCCTAAAGCATAGGCTTTTCTCACTTCCTCGTATATCCCAAGAGATTTTGCTGTTGAGTATATCTGCTCCTTCTCTTTGGATATCCATCTTACCCATTCAGTATGTCCATAAAATCCTACAAAATATCCCAGCTGGTATGCTTTTTTTAATATCTCTTCTTTTTTTATCAAGAGCTACACCTCTTCTTCAAAGGGAGATTTATTAAAGACTATGATTCCGTTATCCGAGAATATGACTTTTTTCATGTCCATATCATGCTTGGTTCCTCTCATCTTTAGTATTTGAATTGCTCTTATCATTCTATTTTTGTGCATGAAGTAGTGCATCATGATAACTCCACTTGTGAGGTAATGCTCTTCGGTATATCTGTCCATATCTGTCATTTCGCCTATCAAATATGCCGTTATTCCTAAATCTTCAATTGCCCTTATGAACCTGGCAAGCTCGGCTTTTTTTCTTGCTGGGTTTGATACTGAAAACTCAATGGCAGTTACGGGATCTATCACAAGTCTATCTATTTTTTCTGTCTCTGATAGCTCTTTGATTCTAAAAAGGACACTGCTCCATGTTGGAACTTTTTCTGTTTCTCTCCAGAGAACTGGTCCCAAGTCATACAGTATTATTTTCCAAGTTTTTATATATGCAAAAATGGAGGGGTCATATTTTGCTATGTCCTTAACAACGTCTTCTGGTTTTTGAATTAATGAAACATAAAGGCCTTTTTCTCCATGTCTGGCACCTTCCAATAAGAAATGAAATGCGAGGGTTGTTTTGCCGCTACCAGGGGGTCCAGTAATCAAGTAAACTCTCCCGGGGATTAATCCTCCTTCAATAAGCTCATCAAGACCTTTAACTCCAGTAGAAATCCTTGTTATGTGAGAGGTATGCATAGTAGTCCCCCCATTTAATATAAGTTAAGCCAACATCATCTTAAAGTTTTAAGAACGAAAGTATTTAAGCTTTTGTGGTGGAATAAAATGAGTGAACTACTTGAATATTTGGATATGCTCGCATCAAAAATGCGCTATGCTGAAGAGCTTTATGGAATTCCAATTAACTGCGTCCCAATTATAATTGACAAAGAAATCATCGTGTATGATAGGAGAGATGGATCAATTAAGCGGCTTTCCGACAAAAAGAGGATTAGCAAAAAAGAACTTAAAAAACTTGAAAAGGAGATCATCAAGAATATTGAGAGTGGGAAGGTTGACCTGTACTTGACCCTAACTTTTGGAGAGGATGTAGGATTAGGGGAAGGTTAGCCACCATAAACCACCGGTAAAAGCTTTATGTAGTCATTTTCCTTTAATTTGTGGTCTTTGCTGACTTTTTTCTCATTTACGAGTATATGGTATTCTTGATCGCTTATTTTCAGCTTTTTAAGCAGATCCCCAACCGTTAAATTTTCTTCGATTTCAACTTCGAATTCTGGAGAGAATTTCAATGCGAGCTCTCCATACAGCCTAATCTTCACCTTCATTCCTCAACCCCTGCAAAAACTTCTCAAACTTTTCATAAACCTCTTTGGGCGCTTCTCTTATTGGGGATATCTTAAGCTTTGGCTTTTCAAGTCCTATCACAATCCTCTCAAAAAATTCAACTGCATTTCTTAGGGCTTCCTCTTGAGTCATACCCGGAGGGATATCGTTATCAAAATAATACCAAGTATCCGTTGCTTTGTCATAGAGTGCTAAACTCGGCAGATATTCTCCGCATTCCCCTCCAATTGTAAGCTCAATTAGTATTTCATCGTTTTCAAGGTATCCTCTCTTTTCAAGCTGCTCTCTCCACATAACTCTCACCACTGAAAGGGAAAAGGGGAGAGAATAAAAGTCTTTTCTAAACCAAAAGTTAAAGCCCTAAACGCCTTTTGATTCTTTTAACTTCTCTCTTAGCCTCTCCTATACCGAGCTCTTCTAAGACTTCCTCCTTCGGAATACCGTTTTCATCGTAGCCAATCTCTTGGTAATACTGCTTGAGCTTCCCCCTAATGTCATCTTTTGTTGGTGCTTTCCCCTTCACCGGACCGCTTGGCAGGGGTTCATAGAATCTTGGTGGATTGTCATCATCTTTTCTTGGATCCCAGTAGACATCTGGCCCTCCAAGCAAGAGGAGGATTCTCTGTAGATGGATTATCCTTAAGCCTGCTTCGTTGAACCACTTCTCTGGAGTTAGATCAAAGCCAGTAACAGCGTTTCCAAACTCCAAAATACGCTCAAATCCTGGCTTTGTGACGAACATGCATATCACAGCGGAGTCATAGAATGCATTAACTAATTCGCCTTCATAGCTTCTCGCGGGAAGACCCGCGGTTGCTGTGTGATCCCCACCCTGAACAGATGCGGCGTAACTTATGTCCTTGGTGTAATCCAGATCGCTTCTTATTCCATGTGCTCCCACACCGATTCCCTTCACGTGGACTGCATATCTGAGGGCATCAGAACCCTTCATTTCGCTTATCTTTAATGCTGCTCTATAAGTCCCCTCGGCGAGAATCTTTCCTATTCCCTCTTTGTTTACGATCATCTCAAGAAGTCTCGCAAACGCTTTCTCGTCTCCCCACTTAAGCTCAAAGCCTAAATCCTCTTTTGTTAGTATTCCCCTCTGATATAGCTCAGCGGCAAATCCTAAAACGTTACCGGCATTTATACCATCAAGGCCGTATTCGTCAACCAGATAAGATAGATACACGATCTTTTCCGGCTCAAAGATTCCCAAATTGGTTCCCATGTATGCCATGAGTTCATAGTCGGGGGCATCTGTGATTGAGCCTTTATAGGGACCATATCTCAAATAGGATATCTTCATGCAGTTAACTGGGCAGCCGTAGTCTGCCCAGTACTTCTTTATCCATGCTTTAAGTTCAAAATTAACAACACTGATTTCTTCGTTGTCGTGATACTCCTCTTGCCAGTTCTTTACCGGCTGGCTTGAGCGATCCTTTCCAACACTGTAACCGCCAGCCCCAGTCCCCCACTGTCTGAACGTTGTAAGCGTTAAAAGCTCCTTTTGAAATTCCCTCAGCATGGTTTTGAACTTCTCTCTATCATAAACCTGAGGTAAAGCCTTGCTTCCCTTGACCACAACTGCTTTGAGCATTTTGCTTCCCATAACAGCCCCAAAACCACCATATCCGGCAGCATGCATCAGCTTAGCCATTATGGCAGCAAAGCGGACTTTGTTTTCTCCTCCTCTGCCTATATACATAATTGCTGGCTCTTTTGGAACACCCTTGAGCTTTTCCTTCTTCTTCAGCTCTTCATGAACATCTTTTGTTAATGTCTTAACGACTTCAACACCGTTCATTCCCCAGTATTTGCTTGCATCTCTGATTTCGATTGTATCATCATTGACGAAAAGATAAACCGGCTCTTTCGCTTTTCCTCTGATTATTATTCCGTCGTATCCAGAAGCTTTGAGCTCGATTCCCACCTCACTGCTTAGAACACTTCCAACAACACCATTGCTTTCTGGGGACTTAGATACCACGGCAGTTTTTATTCCGGGGTAATAACCCGTTAAAGGTCCCGTCAAAATGAGCAGAAGGTTTTCCTCACCAAGAGGGTCAACATATTCCCATCTTTCTCCAAGCTCTTTCCAGAGGATGTAAGTGCCTAATCCTCTTCCACCATAGAACTTTCTCAGTATCCCTTCATCAATTTCTACAACCTCTATTTTTTCCCTGCTTAAATCAACATCAATGAGCTTTCCAGTATAGCCGTACATTCTATTCACCTCACAAACTCTTCTCCATACATTTTTCTCGCTAAATCCATGCTCTTTTCAACTGGTTCTTTTGCGAATGTCCTGTATATTGAGCGGTAGTTGCCTCTAACAAGCGTTAGAGCGTCGTGACCAGCTTCATGACAGACTTCAACACACTTTGGATTCCCGCCGCATAGATCGCAGATAACGACGCTGCCCTTTCCTGCCGGAATTCTTGGAACTTTCCCTGGGCATGCCAAAACACAGGCTCCGCACTCTGTGCACTTCTCCTCGTTAACAAGAACTGCCCCTGTGTTTTCGTCAACAGTCAGTGCACCGAAGTTGCAGGCATTGACGCAGGGATAATCGGGGCATTGAACACATGTGTGAGGGACGTTCACACCAGGTAAGAGCTCGTAGATCCTTATGCGAGAAGCCTCGGGCCATATTATGCCCTCATGCTCAAGAGAACATGCAACCTCACACAGCCTACAGCCGCTGCATTTATCGGGGGTTATGAGTATCCATATCCTTTCTTCACTTTTTGCTTCTTCGCTCATTGGCAACACCTGAAAATGTTTTTATGCGGATTGGGTATATATTCCTTACGTAAATCAGAGCGTTTAAACTGAAATCTAAAGAATACCTTTATATAAGATGCCCGGAGGCTGCTTTGATGAAAAAGGCAGAACTTGTACTTTTGGGAATAACTGCAATATGGGGGTTTACATTTCCAGCAATGAAAGTCAGTCTTGACTATGTCTCCCCGATTCTCTTTTTAGCATATCGTTTTGGTATTGCCTCTCTTCTGATGCTTCTGATATTCAGAAATAGGGTTTTGCAGACTGACACAATTAAAGAGGGCTTCATTTTGGGCATAACGCTGTTTTTTGGACATGGATTTCAAATTATTGGCTTAAAATATACAACTGCATCTAACTCAGCTTTTATAACATCCCTCTATGTCGTTTTTACCCCCTTCATTGCTTACTTTATTCTTAAAGATAGACTTGAGCTTAGAGATTTTGTTTCGTTAATTTTTGCAGTTATGGGGCTCTATTTAATCTCTGGGGCAAGTGTAAGGTTCAACAAAGGAGATCTGCTAACAGTTCTATGTGCACTTTCTTTTGCGTTTCAGATAGTTTTAGTTCAGAAATTCAAGGAGAGAGATTACCTAAGTTTAGCCTTCTGGCAGATATTCTGGAACTTTATGTTCTCGTTGGTATATTCTGTCATCTTTGAGGGCATAAGGTATCCTTCTGGATATCTCCCCTGGCTGGGCATTCTCTATACATCGGTATTTGCCACGGTAATTGCCTTCACCCTTCAAATCAAGTATCAGAAAGAAACTAAGGCTCACAGAGCGGCATTGATTTATTCAGCGGAGCCGATATTTGGACATATATCTGCATTCCTGACAATGGGGGAAATTCTGAGTTTAAAGGGTTATGTGGGTGCTGCCCTTATACTTGGAGCAATATGGAACGAGATAAGAAATGAAAGAGGTTAGCTTACAGCAGGTTTTCGCACCATGCTTGCAGAAAGTTCTGCTTTTTCTCTGCCATCTGCTATGCCTATCCTGAGAACATCCTTAACCCTCTCAATATCAACAATAGTGTTTATGCACCCAGCCTTCAGCAGAGGAACCGCTTGAAGGGGGATCTTTAGAGGTGCCAACTTTTCTGCAGCTTCTGCCAGCTCAGGCCAGCACGCTATTCCAATGGCAGCTTTTATTTCTCCCTTTGGAACTTTCTCTTTGAGGATCTTCTTAACCAGACTTCCCCCGGGGGTTATGTAGAACTGTCTGTAGCCAAGCTTTTCTCCGTATTCTATGATGTCTCCAATTACGCACTTACCGCATTTGGTGCATTTCCATCCATAGCTATCAAATTCTGCAGGACATTCTTTGATATTTCTTAGACATTGAGGTATGAAAACAGCTCTTTTTTCAGCAGGTATCTTTGCAAAATCTTCTTTGTACGCCTTATTCTTAAGCTCAACGTAGATTTGATCCGTGAGCTCTTCGTCTTCACTTATGAGAGAAAGCGCCATTCTCACTGCATTTCTTGTGCTTAAATCTGCCCCAAGAGCGAAGAGTTTGGCTATGGTGTTCTCTAAGCTCATCGCCATCACCATGTGAAAAGCCTTAAATTTCTCCATGCATATAAACTTTTGGCCCTCCCCACTCACACCTCCGGGATAAATGACCGGGGGTCGGTCGGGGAGGGTACACTAACTCAAAAGCCTCTTCAGCAGTGCCCACTCCTTTTCTGACCATACTGATGGATTTGTCACAAGTACCAAGGTTCCACCATACATCAAAACGAAATCTCTCAACAAACTGAGGAACTTGACAATTGATTCAAAGCTGTTGTACATTATGAGGTATTCAAGGCAGTCAATGACTATTATTCCTCTCTGTTCGGTCTCTGCCATACTGCGAAGATATCTGTTTACAAGCTCCACCATTTTTGCTAAATTTGTGGGGGATATCGTTTTGAAGTCTTTTCCTGTGATGTGAGTTATGAAATACACTTCCCACCTTCCCGGGACATTTGATAAATCTCTTAGGAAAGCAAGAACTTTAGTATTCTGGAGTGTTTCTCTTATCTCCCTGTATTTTTCTTCGCCTATAATTAAGACCCCGGTTTCTATCTCTCCTTCAGACTTTTCATATTTTCTTCTCCTTGGGAATTCTTGAAATCTCTCGGTTCTCACAAACTGGATTACGGAATAGGACACCATAAACGTAAAGATGGCACCTAATAAGAACCCTATGGGAGCAAACCATGAAACCGGTCTCAGAATGGGATAATCCATCTCATGTGCTCCATATAAAATAAGGGAAATAGCAAGAAACGTTGCCTTTTTGCGGTATACCCTCGAGAAAGGGAGTATAAGAACTCCAGAGAGGAGTATGTAGAATCCAGAGAGTCCGTAGGGAACTCCAATGGTCATCATCCATTCAGATCTCTCCCCAAAATGCATGATCCCAATCAGATAGAGGGTTATTATAAAGGGCACTGAGGCCACGTAATAAAAGCCTGGAGTGAAAAAGTAAAATGCCTCTTCGTTTATGATCATAAGCACCCCACAAAAAAGCAGCGATGCAAAGAGTGCTTCAAAGAGCGAGTTTAGATAGTTAACTCCAGCAATGTCAAACAAAATTGAGAGTGCTGCAGAGAGCCATGCTAATCCCCAGATTAAAGCAGATTTTCTGTCCCTGGTTCTTGCAATATAAAGCAGATACAACGCTGCGATAAGCTTTATTACCAGACTAAGCCCTCTTCCCATATTGAGAAACATTTTATCCATACTACCACTCACAATGACTTATTACGACTTTAGGATATTAAACAATTTCGGCTCATTAGGGCTGGACTTCATCACCCCTCAGGTTTTCCGGAGTTAAATCATCGCCCCAGGAGGAGGGTGTACAATACTCCCACTGTAAAAAGAATTGTCCCGGGAACTAAAAGCTTTCTGTATACATTTCTCAGCTCTGCCTTATAGTATTCGGCTGAGAAAACTAAACAGAGATGGACAGGGCTGAACAGCATTCCCATATAACCACTGAGATATGCAAGGGCTATCTTATCAAACCCCGTAAAGAAGGGGAGCAGGAGTGGAAATGCCATTCCTACATAAGCAAAGCTTATTCCTGTCATTAAACCCACAATGAAGGGTGTTAATATTATAACGAAGACCACTGGCAGGTTAAGCTCGAGAATGGCTTTAGGTAGAGCCTCAACTGCATTGGTGATTTGTAAAAGGTATTTGAAGTACATGACAGCCAAAAGGAGAAAGATTATCTTTGGCTGAAATGCATGTTTTATAATTTCTTTTTTGTTGAGCTTATTGAAGTGTGGCATCAATGCTGACATAAGGCCTATAAAAGCACCATAGACCATGTCGTAGCCCAGTACAATAGAAATCAAAATTATCACCAAAATAGGATAGGTCGTCTTCAGCAGGAGCTTTGCTCCTTCATTCTTCTTACCCTCTTTGGTGCTTTCATCTTTAATTGGACGTAAGATCAAGAAGTACCCGATGAGAATCATGAGAATCGTCAGCGGAAACATCTTGGTGCTGAACTCTCTAACAGTTATTCCCAAGATTGCCGATGCGATTATTATTGCCTGATACATTGGCCAAGAAAACTCCCACACATGCCTAAACCAGTAGTTTACGAGAGTTTTTTCCTCTGGCTTTAAGCTGAGCTTATTTGCGACTTCCTCGATCATTGGAGCTGAAACCAAAGCACCTGCTGGCATTGGCATTAAGCCTATCAGAGCGGGGAGCATTGCAAGGGAGTACTTTGCTTTAGGAAAAAGCTCTTTGATAGCTTTCTCCATGTCTTTGAGGTATCCAATCTGAGAAAAGACGTTTGTCATTGCCATTATGAATACGATAATTAAAATTAACCTTACTGTGCTCCAGGAAGTTGAAGAGTGGTAAAAAGCTTTAGTGAATTCCAATGGCGTCAAACCAAAAAGAATTCCCAGTAAAATTGAGCCAGCAAATATTGAGACTCCTACATGGATCTTTAAGCGAATAAGAGCTATTACGAAGGCGAATGTTATGAGCAGTTTAAGTACTTCGATCATGCATTCTCACCAGTGTATTAATGTTTAGATGCAAATCTAAGATATCCCTTATAAGCTTATCTGAAATCAAATTTTTAACAACAAAAAGTTAATAAACATTTAGATCGAAGTTTGAGGAGGAGGTGATAAAAATGGTGCATCAGTATATTAAGGAAAAAACTAAAGAGTTTACAAAAGAGGAAAAGGAAAGGAGGTACAAATACTTAGGAAAAGAAGTCATTGACTACGGTGATCCGGGGCTGGACAGCATACCTGAGTTCTATGGTATAGCTAACGCAATTTGGAGAGACTGGAAAGAAGGGGAGATAAGCACAAAAACGGCTTTAGGAAGGTTAGCATTGCTCAAGCTTCTCACTTACAAGACAAAAAATAAGAAAATTCAAGACATACCAGATGAAGAGCTTGAAGAAGTTAGAAAGTTCATTGACTATGTAATTCAGGTTATTAAGAACGAAAGCCGGAGGAAGGGAGAGCCAGAAGAAGAAAGGCAGATTGAGGAGAAGGCTTAGTTATAACATCCCAATTCCTTCTTTTATCACTGTTTTATGGAACGAAAAGTTCTTTTTGCTTCAAGTTCTTCCTTTTTTCAACAATTGCATTTCGTGCTAACTCTTTAACCATGAGGAGAAATCCTCCGTTCTGGTTAGCCGTAGCTTTTGTCTTGAAGTTCGTAAGCCCCGTTACGGCTAACCTTCCAGCCTCCTATCTTCATCGGCTGGCTTTCGGGGGGAACGGAAACTCCCCACATCTTCCGTTTTCCGTCTCCATTCGGGCTTACAAACCCCACATATCGGAGACTGTCATGACACCTTAAAATAAACTCCAAAAACTATTTAAAAATTACGGAAAACAAAAATGCCGAATTTTACACTTTTAACTATCTACAGAACAGTCCCCACCAAAAATATTTTGGCATGCAAGTTAATTAAATTTGTTTTGGGATCAACACTCAACTTTCCAAAAAACTTATAAGTAAAGTTCCACAAAAATGGTGCGATGCCCATGAGGGGGGATTTATTTATCCTCAGCTTTGCATTTCGCCCATGATAACTTGGGCTGTTCTGTTAGCTTAGTTTGTTCTATAAACTTTAGGAGGTTTTACCATGATAAAGGAACCAGAATTTAGAGAATACAACGCCCAGCTATTGGAAGAAAAGATGGAGAAGTTTTGGGCTGAAAACAACATATACGAAAAGGTAAAGCAGAGCAGAGCTGATGGGCCAAAATACTACTTTTTAGATGGACCGCCATACGTCAGCGGTGCCATACACCTTGGTACAGCTTGGAACAAGATAATCAAGGACATGATAATAAGATTTAGGACAATGCAGGGTTACAACGTGAGGAGACAGCCAGGTTTTGACATGCATGGTCTTCCAATTGAGGTTAAAGTAGAGCAGGCTTTGGGACTGAAGATAAAGAAAGATATAGAGGAGAAAATTGGCGTTGATAACTTCATAAAGAAGTGTAGGGAATTTGCACTCAGAAACCTCAAGATAATGACCGAGCAGTTTAAGATGCTCGGCGTTTGGATGGACTGGGACAATCCATACATGACAATAAAGAATGAGTACATTGAATCAGCTTGGTTCACCCTTAAGAAAGCCTGGGAGAAGGGCTTGCTTGAGAAAGACATGAGGGTTCTTCACTGGTGTCCAAGATGTGAGACAGCTTTGGCAGAGCATGAGGTCAGGGGAGAGTATAAGATAAGGGAAGACCCAAGCATATATGTCAAGTTCCCGCTTGAAGGTAAGGAGAATGAGTATCTCCTAATCTGGACAACTACACCATGGACTCTGCCAGCTAATCTCGCAGTTGCGGCACATCCGGAATATGATTACGCTAAAGTTAAGGTCGAACTTGATGGCAAAGAGGAGTACTGGTATCTTGCAAAAGCCCTTGTGGATAAAGTCCTTGGGGAGATAGGGGTTGAAGGAGAGATTGTTGAAGAGTTTAAAGGAAAGGACCTTGAGGGACTTAGATATGTCCACATATTCCTTGAGGAGTATCCAAGGCAAAAGGAGTTTAGGGAAAAATACGAGTGGGCTCACCGCGTAATTCTTGGTGATTTTGTAACACTCGGAGAAGGTACGGGATTAGTTCACTCTGCTCCAGGCCATGGTGAGGAAGACTTTGAGGTTGGAAGAAAATATGGACTGCCAGTCTACTCCCCATTGGATGATGAAGGAAGATACGTTGAGGGCAAGTGGAAAGGCGTTTACGTCAAGGATGCAGACCCAGAGATAATAGAGTACCTTAAAGAGAAAGGGCTTCTCGTGAAAGCAAGTACAATAAAGCACAAGTATCCCCACTGCTGGAGATGTAAGACTCCTCTCATATTCAGAGCAACAGAGCAGTGGTTCCTTAAGGTCAGTAAAGTGAAGGAGCAGATAATCAAAGAAAATGATGAGAAAGTTACATGGTATCCGGATTGGGTTAAGATAAGATTTGACAACGGTGTCAGAGACAGCGGAGACTGGGTCATCAGCCGTCAAAGATATTGGGGAATTCCGCTGCCAATATGGCAGAGTGAGGATGGGGAGATATACATTGTGGGCAGCTTTAGAGAGCTTGTCGAATTAGCAGTTGCCCTTGAAGTGAACGGTGAAAGGATTGAGCTCCCAGAGAGCTATGAAGAAAAGCTCAAAGTCATAGAAGAGAAACTTGGCCCAGAAGACTTGCACAGACCTTACGTTGATGCCTTCATAATAAAGGTGAACGGCAAAGAAATGAAACGCATAAAAGATGTCCTTGACGTGTGGTTTGACAGCGGAATAGCCTCGTGGGCTTCTCTCGGCTATCCAAGGGAAAAAGAGCTGTTTGAGAAGCTCTGGCCTGCGGACTTCATAGTTGAGGGCGAAGATCAAGTTACAAAATGGTTCTACTCCCAGCAAGCTGCTTCCGTAATTGCCTTCGACACCGTTCCCTACAGACACGTTGCAATGCACGGTTATGTTCTTGATGAAAAAGGAGACAAGATGAGCAAGAGCCTTGGAAACATCATAAGGCCAGAAGAAGTTGTGCAGAAAGAGGGAAGAGATGCCTTCCGCTTTTACATGCTCTGGGCAACAACTCCTTGGGAGAACCTGAGGTTCAGCTGGAAGGGATTGGCTCAGGTTAAGCGTATGTTGAACATACTCTGGAACGTCTATATACTTGCAGCAACTTACATGAGCCTTGACAAGTTTGAGCCAGGGAAGGTCAATCCAGAAGAGTTGCCTTTCAGGGAAGAGGACAAGTGGGTTCTAAGCAGGGTGAACAGCTTAGTTGAAACTGTTACAAACGGAATAGAGACATTCTACCTCACAAGAGCGACAAGGGGAATCTACGACTTCGTCGTTGAAGACTTGAGCAGATGGTATGTAAGGTTGATAAGAAAGAGGCTCTGGGTTGAGGGAGACGATCCAGATAAATTGGCTGCATACTGGACTCTCTGGAAGGTCTTTGATGTGCTGTTAAGGCTTATGGCACCGTTTACACCATACATAGCTGAGGCTATTTACCAGAACATGATTGCCAGAAAGGAAAGCGTTCATATGGAGGATTGGCCTGTTAAAGAATTCACGGATGAAGAGCTTGAGAAGGAAATGGCAATAGTCAGAAAGATAGTCGAGGCAGGAGCTGCAGCGAGGCAAAAAGCAAGGATAAAGCTCAGATATCCAGTCAGGCAAATACTCATAGAGACAGAGGATGAGCTTACAAAGAAAGCTGTGGAAAGGTTGAACAGAATCTTAAGAGACCAGCTCAACGCTAAGGAGGTTAAAGTTGCAAAGGTAGAAAGGGAAATAAAAGTCAAACCAAACTTCGCAAAGCTCGGTCCGCACTTCAAGGGAGATGCAAAGCTCATAGCCAAGTGGATTGACGAGCAGAACGACAGAGAGCTTTATGAAAAGCTCATGAAGGGCAAGCTCAAGGTTGAAATTGAGGGCAAAGAATTTACTCTCGAAAGAGACCACATAGTTGTTGAAGAGCAACTCCCGGACTTTCTCGTTGGTGAAGAGTTCGATTACGGAAAGGTCTTCGTTGACAAGACGCTTACAAGGGAGCTCATGATGGAAGGGCTTGCGAGGGAATTTGTCAGAAGAATACAGGAGATGAGAAAGAGGCTTGACTTAGATGTCAATGACAGAATAAAGGTTTACATTGAAACCACAGAAGAGAACAAAGCTCTTCTCAAGGATATGCTTGACTACATAAAGAGAGAAACGAGGGCTGTTGAAGTGCTCTTCGAGAAGCCAAAAGGCTACGTCGTTGATTGGGAGGACGTGAGTGCGAAGATTGGAGTTGAGAAGGTTGAGTGAGCTTTTGTTTTCTTTTCTCACATTTGTTTATCTAAGACTGTCTTCCTCTGCCCTAAAGGGCGAGGCTTGAAAAAGAAAAAAGTGCACCAAAACCCTTATAACTTATGCCCCCGTAAGTTACTTATGGTGGCGTAAGTGCTGTTTGATCTGAGGCCAAAAAGCAGGAGAGAGGATATCTTTGATAGGGAGAAAGAATTTGAAGAGCTTGAAGAAAGCATTAAAACATATCCTCTAACTCTGCTTTTAGGAATAAGACGCGTAGGCAAGAGCTCAATTTTGAGAGCCTATCTCAATGAGAAGCCTGGAGTTCTTATAGACTGCAGGGAGCTTTACGGAGAAAGAGGGCATATAACCAGAGAGGACTTGATCAGAGAGCTTCAAACCGGCGGATCATTGTTCTCTAAAGCTCTCGCAAAATTTAGAATTAGTGTTGACTTAAAGTTCCTAAAGCTTGAGCCAAAGGAACTTTCACTACGTGAGATTTTCAGGGAATTAAATGAATTGGGAGAAAAAACCGGAGGGTTCATTTTGGCTTTTGATGAAGCCCAATATCTGAGGTTTTATGGTTCCAGAGGTGGAAAGGATTTGCTCGCACTCTTCGCTTACGCCTATGATAATCTCCCCAGTTTGAAAATTGTTCTAACAGGTTCAGAAGTAGGCTTACTCCATGACTTTTTGGACATTGGAAACTATGAAAGCCCCTTGTATGGGAGAATAGCGGGAGAAGTTTACGTGAAGCCTTTTGATAAGAATACTTCCATTAAGTTTCTGAAAAAGGGCTTTAATGAAGTTGGCATTGACATTTTGGAGGACGACCTTGAAAGAGCTGTTAAGATCCTTGACGGCATACCAGGATGGCTTGTGACATTTGGAATTGAGTACACTAAGGAACGGAATCTCGAAAAAGCTATAGCGAGAACCCTTGAAATTGCCAAGGGGTTGATATTTGGAGAGCTGAAAGAATTGGAGCGCAGAAGTCCGAGGTATATGATAATTCTCCAAGCTATAGCACTTGGCTACAACAGATGGAGCCTTATAAGGGATTATTTAGCTGTTAAAGGATATAAAACACCAGAACCAAGGCTTCACGAGCTTTTGAAGAATCTAAAAAAGATGAGCTGGATTGAAGAAAAAGATGAGACTTACCATCTCACTGACCCTGTTGTCTCAATAATTCTCAAAGGTTAACTTATGCCCCCGTAAGTCACTTACGGTATCAGCTTTGTATAATAACGAACCAGATTATTCAATTATGTCCTCTAAGCTAAATGCCAGCTCAAATCTCTCCTTTTCTTCTATGCTTTTTGCTATAATACCATACCTGAACTCACCGTTGAAGCGAACGTTCTTTGCTTTTTCTTTCAGCAGTGATAAAATCCTTCTCCCATCTTTCTCGCTCAAGTCCTTCCATTTCACCTCGATGAGATAGGCTGTATTCTCATCAACAGCAATTATATCTATCTCCTCTCCCTTCCACCACCATCTTCCAATCTGGGAGAACTCAAAAGGCTTCTTTAGGATTAAAAACTCTCGTGCAAGTTCTTCAAATCTAATCGAGAACACTTTATATGCATTCTCGAGCGTTGCAATCCCAAGGCTTATCCTGTCCACTTGAGGATAAACGAGTGTGAACCATGTTAGAAGCATTGGATCGCTTATCTGGTATAAGCTAACTTTTCTGCCTCCAAAAAGTGGTTTCTCTCTCCTCACAAGACCGAGCCTCAGAAGGTTCTCCAAGTATGGGTAAGCGCTTCTTGCTGGCAGTCCAAGAAAGTTTGCTATTTCCTCAAGGCGTGTGTTGCCTTCAGCAATTGCTCTGAGAGTTCCTCTCTGAGGATTACAGATCCTCTGTATAAATATGTTTCGATAAAATATCAGTTTATCGGCGTCCTTTCAACTTCAATCCTATCCCACGTTGGATATTCCTCCACGATGTAAAACTTGACGTCCCCTTCTATTGCATCAGCCAGCTCGAGGGCAACTTCAATCGGCATTTCAATCCTTCCTTTTTCCCTGTTTAGATAGAGCCACTCCTCTGGAATTTCAGCTTCTTCAACTAGAAGATGATAGAGCTCATCTAAATCTTCATATTCCGCTACTGCAAACTTCAGCGTTCCATCCTCAGTTATCTCCATGTAAGGCTTTGCAACGTTCCTTGCCATCCTTTTCAGCCTGTTCTTGAGCTGCACAGCGTCCTTCAGCTTTGCGGTGCAGAGATGATATCTAAGTGAGGTGTTTTCTTCTCCCCATCTGAGGATTTCAAGTCCCAGCTCTAAGCTCCCTTTAATTGCCGAACTTTCATCACTTATCGGTTGATACCCCCTGTTAATGAGAGCTCTTAGGTTCGTCTCGCTGAACTCAAGCTCATTTATATTTAAAAATTTAGCTCCAAGCTTGTCCAAAAGTTCGGCAAACCACTTTATCTTTTCTCCATGTCCAGGAACAGCGGGGACTTCCCCACCAACATCCCAGTCAAAATCAAAAGCATTTTTCATGTTCTCAATTTCAACTTTGAAAAGCTTCGAGTTCGGATTGAACAAGTCTGGATGAAAGCGAATCTCATCTAAACCAGCATCATAAAGCTTCTCCAGATTTTCTTTTGTTGCCAAAGCTCCTGTGGTGTAGAGATGGATGTGGAACTTTTCGCCAAAATTTTCTTTTAAGACTTTGATGTATTCTACTGTTCTATCCAGCCTCGCCAAAGGATCCCCACCTGTAACTCCAGCTCCCAAAGCTTCTTGAATTTTGGCTTCCTCAATTATGTCATCTATGCTTTTTATGGGTCTTTCATTTGCATAAGCTACATCCTCTCTGCGCCAGGGGCTAAGAGGACAGTAGAAGCAGTCTCTTGGACATACACCTGTAGTAAAAAGCACTAACTTGGCTCCTTTAACGCAGAGCTTGCATCCTTCGGGCAGCTCGCCAACGACATATGAGTAATATCCGCTCTCTCTCATTTTACCACCTTATGCCACATCAACCTGCTCATAGTGGGGCAGATTCTTCTTGTGCCTTATTAGCATTTCGTAAAAAAACTCCTTCATATCTGGGCTCATGTTGTCATCCATCAGCAAATCAGCTTTTCCTTTGTATCCGCTCTTCTCAGCCTCTTGTATCAAATTGTTTAGAACTGGTATAAGTTGCTGGATTAAAGCTCTCACAAGCTCTGGATATGCATCTTCATCAATCTCCTCATCGCTCTCAAGGCCGAGGTAAATTATGTATCCTTTCATCTGCAAAGCCAGAACAAATTCGGTCTCCGTTATCTCGACAAATGAAAAGTTGTAGCTTTTTGAATCGGTTCTTGCAATCATAACCCCCTTGATTGAGAGGGTAACAATTTCATCGTCAATCTCGAAGATCAAATCTTTAGCTAAATCTCTCTGAACAATTGCATAGAGGTTTATCATTCCACCACCTCCACTATCTCTCCCTCCCCCGGAGGCAGAATCGCCATTATGTCTTCTTCAGCCACCTTATATCCCCACCTCTCAAAGATCTTCTTGATCTTCTTCACAAGCTCGCTCTTTTTCAAGTCACCAGGTCTTATTACAATGTATCTCTTCGTGTGAGCTTTAAGTGCATCAACTGGGCCGCACATCACTAAATCTTCTCCCTCGTAGTTTATTATCCCAACTGCCAGCTTGAGGGGAATTCCGTGATACCAGTTTCTCTTTCCATAAACCATGAATGCACCCTTACCAAGATACTCTCCGCTTGGAGCTTTTTTAGTAACTTGATTTGGATATGCCCAGTAGGCATCTGCTGAGTAAACACCTTCGCTCCATGCTTTTGACATTGAAACGGCAAACTGACATGCCTCGAATATGGTCTTTTCACCCGCTTTCTGTCCGTCTTTGATTACAACGTGAGGTGCTCCGTGAACATCAGCGTGGCAGTATAGATCATTGTCCCCCATGTGCCTCTTAACCACCATCTCGTTGGTTGTTGCATCCTTTCCCCCTATAACGAGAAATCCTTCGCTGCTTATAAACCATCTAAACTTTTCAAACCACTTCTTCTTTCTTTTCTCTAACTTTTTGACTTTGAGTTCCTTTTTCATCTCTTCCTCAATCAGCTTTTCAATTTCTTGAAGTTTCTTCTTGGTGTCTTCATAAGCCCTCTTCGCCCCTTCTAACTTGTGCTTGGCTTTTTTGGCTTTCTCATAATAAATCTCAGCATTTTCACCGATGCTTTTGTTGAGGTACAGCTTAATTTTCCTGCCCTCAATCTCGATTGTGACAGCCTTTTCTTTGGGGTCTATTGATTTAACCATCAGGGCTATCTTATTTCCAGCTTTCTTGCCTTCCTCTATGCGTTTTTTGAATTCTTCCCAGCCCAGCTTTTCAACCGCTTTTGAAAACTCTCTTAAAAGATTATCAATGAAGGTGAAATTCGCATATATCAAATCGCCAAGCTCCTGATTCTTCTTCATCTCAGCTTCAAAGCCTTTCATCTGCTCTTCCTGCCTTCTAAGCGTTGCTAATATCTGCCTCTTCTTCTCCTCTAAGCGCTTAGTTCTCTCAATTTTCGCTTTTTCCACGGTTATCTTTCCAAAGTATTCATCCAAAGCTTCGCTGAACGTTTCAAAGTATTTCTTCTCATAATTTTCATACCATTTGAGCTCAATTGGAACCACATCAATCATTGTTCCGTCTTTATATATGATGTTTGGCTTCTTCGGAGCGTTGAATACCTCCTTCATCTTCTCAAAAATCAGCCTAAGATCATCTTCGCTCAGCTCATTTGCTTTCTTTTTCTTGTCAATTTCAGCCCTCAGAAGAATTTCCTCTGCGTAGAGACCTCCCATATTCAGCTTTCTTGCAAGTGCCCTTACAATCTCGACATTTTCGCTTTTAATTAATTCAAGGAATCTCTCCCAGCTCACTTCTATGGGACTTTCCCTTGCAGGGGGGAGTTTATACTCATGCTTTGGCTTTATTGCTCTGTCTTTAAATTCCTCATACCTCAAGGCGCCAATGATAATATTGTTTTCATCAACCAAGATTATGTTCCCCTTCCTAAAGAGCTCGGCTATGAGAGTGTAGTTACCAATCCTAATCTTTACAATTCTGTCAAAATCGTGCTGCTCAATATTATCAAAAAAGCCGCCGCTTAAGTGTTTGCGGAGAAGCATCGTGAAAGATGAAGGCATCTTTGGAGCCTCTCTTATGTAGCTCGTCAAGTGAATTCTTTTGCCTGCCTCAATGATTAAATCTTTCCTTCCCTCGCCTGCTTTATGAAGCTTAATCCTAATCTCACTCCCGTCATGATAAATCTTGTCAATCCTCGCACCTTTAAGAGACTTAAGCTCTTCAACTATGTATTTTATGTCAACGCTGCTCATTTCTTCTTTCATTAGTCTCACCTAAGGACGTTTATCTCGATAGTTTTTAAACTATATCTTCTATTTCAGGGTCTATCTAGGAGAGTTGTTATACTACAAGTATTAAAAAATCGAAAAGTTTAAGCACTCTATGAAAAATTCACATCTAAAGTGGTGAAAATGAGAAAAAAGCTCCTCATTTTATGCTTTTTTATGCTCCTCTTTACTCACTTAGCTTATTCTTTGGCCATTAATAACGCTCTAATCGGAAACCCAACAATTTTTAACATTACAAATGCATCAACTCAGCTTTTAGTGGTTTATTTTCCTTCAGAGGATAGATTTGAGCTATTGAACTTGACGTCATTTCCATGCAAAACCAACGTTTGCTCCAACTTTACTATGATTCCGATTCACTGCTCTTCTCAAGGATGTCTCTTTTATGGATGTGAAGGATGCAATAGGCCCTTACCTGGTAGGGTGTATGATCACTATGGCTACCTTTATCCTAATGGAGAATTTAGGGAATTGCTCAGCTTTCGGAATGATGGAGCAGTGAGTATTTTCTGGAATCGAGATTACTACCTTGTACTCCATCCCTTCTACTGCTTCTCTATGTGGTGCAATTTGGAGCATTTTGATTCCCTTCTCTGGCTGTCCACTATCAAAAATGGGCAAGCAGTGGTGAAGAAGTTCGGATATTTAACAGGAGACTTCAGAAATGCATCTTTACCTTTACTGGCTCAAAAAGGCTATCTGTATTTTGTTCGCAACCTCAAGAATGGCGCCTTAGGGATTTTTAATCAAAACTTTACCAAGGCTGTAATCCTCATAGATGCTATTCCCGTGCTAAAAGTAACGTCGCAGTTTCCTCTTAACAATTCCCAGCTAATTTATGACTCTGAAAGAGTTTACCTACTCCGCAACAAAACCCTTTATATGGTAAAACCTTCGAAGGGCGATTATCACTTTCCAGAAGATTTCAGAAAGGTTGCAAGCTTTTCGGACAACCTCACCCTCATAGGAGCATATAAGGGAAGGCTCTTTTTGGTGAGCAACAATGGAACATACATCTATGATGTGGAAAATGCAAGCCTTAAGATGATTGTGAATTCTAAAGCCCAAATGTCAGAGTTTCACAATGGGAAGGCTTTGCTTTTTGCCAATAGCACGCTCTATGATGTCTCAGATAACATTGTTCGAGTTGGGAAAATAAATCTCAAAACCTTCAATGCATCTGAATTTCACAAGCTCTTTTACATAACACTTGACTGCCGTAAGGGGCACTTTGAGGAGGGTACCAACATTTTCTGGAGTCCCAAGGGCTGGTTGATTTATAATGGTTATTCACTTTACTTCTTTAACGGAACTCTTAGAAAAGTTTTGGATGATGCTTCTGGGATAAAATGGATTGGATGGGATGGAGAAGGGTTTATTCTGGCTGGTAATGAAACTGTCTTAGAATTTGACGGACAAAAAATTAAAAACCTAACCCCAAAGCTTAGGGAATTTCTGGGAGCTACTTCCCCACCTTCAAGTTCAGCACAAGATAGTGTCTCTTTAATCCTAATTGTTCTACTATTCACCTTAATGGGAGCTTATCTCCTTAGAAAAAGAGAAAGAAAGGATGAAGATTAAGTGAGAAGTATTTCACCATCATAAACCATTTTTAAGTTATAAAAAACATCTCCATTCCGAAATTGTTAAATACTCAAAAATAATTAATGATCAGTGGAATTTAAGCTTGGAGGTGGTATTTTATGGCTAAAGGATATTTTACGTTTGTATTACACACCCACATCCCTTATGTGAGAAAGCACGGCAAATGGCCATTTGGTGAAGAGTGGATATTCGAGGCAATAGCAGAGAGCTATATCCCTCTTTTAATGGAATTTGAGCGCTTAAAAAAGAAAGGCGTTAAGTTTCAGCTTGTAATTGGAATAACACCGATTTTAGCGGAACAACTTGCTGATGATTATATAAAAGCTGAGTTTGAGAAATATATGGAGAGAAAGCTCAACGCTATGCGTGAGGATTTGAAGAAGTTTGAAAATGACGAGAAGCTGAGAAAAGCAGTCGAATACATGCTCAATTATTTTGAAGAAGTCTTTGAGTATTGGAAAAAAATCAATGGTGACATAATCGGGAAATTTAAGCAGTTCCAAGATGGGGGATACATTGAAATCATAACTTCGGCAGCAACTCACGGCTATCTGCCTCTCTTGGGGAGAGATGAGGCAATTGAGGGACAGCTCGTAAATGGGATATTAACATATGAGAAGCACTTTGGAAGGAAACCCAATGGCATATGGCTTCCAGAATGTGCCTATCGTCCAGAAGGTTTTTGGCAGAGTCCAAGCAGCGGGGAAATCCTGTGGAGAAAAGGTTTGGAGAAGTTCTTGGAGAAGTACAACCTTAAGTTCTTCTTTGTTGAAAGTCACCTCATTGATGAAGGGCCCGCAAGCTTTGGCTATGGAAAAATCCTTCCGGCCAAGGCTCCGAAGTCAACGCTGAGACCATACTTCATAAAAGGCACAAACATAGCGGTCTTTGCAAGGAACAGAGAGACTGGGTTGCAGGTTTGGAGTGCTGATATTGGATATCCTGGCGATTTCTGGTACAGAGAATTTCACAAGAAAGCAGAGAAGAGCGGAGGTCAGTACTGGCGTGTTACTGGAAAGCACATTGATTTAGGAGATAAAGAGCCATATGTCCCAGAAAAGGCTTTAGAAAGAACTGAAGAACATGCAAAGCACTTCGTCAGTTTGGTGAGAGGGTTGCTCGAAAATTATGAGAGAGAGACGGGAGAGAAGGGCATAGTGGTTGCTCCATATGACACTGAGCTCTTTGGTCATTGGTGGTTTGAAGGTGTCAAGTGGCTTGGCCGTGTATTGGAGTTAATGAGCGAGGAGGGAATAGAGACAACTGCGATTTCAAGATTCCTTGAGAGTTATAGAGGAGAGAGGTATGAAATAGAACTCCCGGAGGGTTCATGGGGGATGTATGGGACTCATTACACATGGTGGAATCCTGAAGTTGAGTGGATGTGGGAGCACATACACAAAGCTGAGGACAGAATGGTTGCTTTGGTGAGTAAATACCTCCATGAACATGAGTTTGGAGATAGAGTTTTGGAACAGCTTGGAAGGGAGCTTTTGCTGATTGAGAGCAGTGATTGGCCGTTCCTCATAACAACTGGTCAAGCTAAGGAGTATGGAAAGAGACGCCTTTTGGAGCATGCAAATGTCTTCCACCGCTTGGCAAATGCCTTGGAGGAGTACTTCAAGAGTGGTGAATTCAGAGAGGTTGAATTCTTAGAGGAGATTGAGAAGAAAGACAATCCATTCCACCCCATAAATATAGAAGTCTACGTGAGTGAAGAACCTCCAAGTGTCCCTGAATATGTGGAACCACCTGAGATTCCAAAAGAAAAAGAAAGCTCTGAAGAAAAAACTAAAGTTGCCAATGAGGTTGTTTATTCATACACAGTAATACAGAGAGCTTATGCGATGGAAAAAATAAAAAGAAAAAGGATTCCCAAAGAACTTCCTAAACTAAAGAGAAGAAAAAGTAAGAAGAAAAGAAATATCCAAAGCGAACTTTTAAAAATAAAAGGAATAGGTTCAAAAACTCTCAAGAAGCTCGAAAAAGCTGGCATAAGAACGCTCAACGATCTAAAGAGTGCTGATTTAGAAGATCTTGCAAGGAGGACAAAGATTTCAGTTAAAAGGTTGAAAAAATTTGTGAGCCAGATCCCTTGACCTTCATTTTTATCTTTAAATTTATCCCAATTTTGACAAGTCAATCTTTGAAAAATAGAAACTTTTATCTTTCTTAAAATCTAAGTATATTTGGTGATATTATGAAAAAGGTTGAAGCCATTATTAGGGAAGAAGATTTTGAGAAAGTTAAAAATGCTCTCAGGCAGCTTGGTATTGTTCCATTAACCGTGTACCCCGTTAAAGGCAGAGGAATCCAAGGGGGAGTCCCCCCTTATGATCTGCTGCCAAAACTCAAGATTGAGATTGTGGTTAAAGACGAGGATGTTGAGAAAGTTATAGATGCAATAGTCAGAAATGCAAAAAGGGGAATTCCGGGAGATGGAAAGGTATTTGTCCTCCCAGTTTATGATGCAATAAGAATAAGAACTGGAGAAAAAGGAAACGACGCATTATATTAGAGGAACGCGTGTCTGTGCTTATAGAGACCATAAGCGGCATAACCGAGTAAAGCTACCTCAATTACCCCCAGCACGAGCAGGAATATTACTGCAAACTGGGCAAATCCTATACTTTTTCCCATCTGCTCTGCTATTCTTGCGAGCTCTCCTGGAGTTGTAAGTGCCCAAATGCTGTACCTAATTGTTAAAGCTCCCATCACCAGTGGGATTGGAATTACTGCATATGCCAGCATCAACCCCAGGCTCCCCCTTTTCTTCATACTGAAGAGAGATAGCAGGGCGGGTATTACCAATATCAACGCAGTTATGGCATATGCTGGTCCAAAGATACCTGAGATTATGAAAAACGGGACTAATCCGTAAAGATAGGCTTTGTAAACTTTGTTTAGCTCTTTAATTTTTCCCGAAAAATCATAAGGTGCGGCTTTTGAATATCTGTTAATTCTTTCGACATCTCTAACATACTCTTTTTCTCCGAGGCGATCTATTCTTTTATCGTAGGTGTTATTTTTTAACTCCACTGCCCTCCTATGGAAGAATTCGGCAAGCTCTACATTATCAACAACCACATCAGCAGAAAGTTCTTCAAAATTTCTTGCGGCTTCATCCAGTAATCTCAAAACTTTCTGCTTATTTTTTTCTGAAAGTGTCTTTAAGTTTAACACCCTTTCCTTTGTCTGTTTGAGAACCTCTGCAGTCTCTTTAAGAATTCCTGGGCTCTTCACAAAATACACCTCCCAAATTTAAAAAGAAAAAGAAGAGGCTTTAAGCCTTTTGTTGTTGCTCAGCCTTAAGCAACTTGGTAATGCTCCAGTACATCATGAAAAAGATTGAGCCCCATGCAAAAATCAGGAAAGCTAAGGCGCTGGCTTTCATTTTCACCACCTCACACCTTGATGATGACCTCGTTCTTTTCAAGCTCTTCTCCGTACTTCTTCTTGATTGCTAAGTATGCTTCGATGGCACCAATGATCAGGATTATGAGGATCACTATTCTTGCCCTGAGCACCAGTGGTACAGCGTCTGGATATGATCCTCCAAGGACGTTCTCAACATAGGCTTTTGAAACGTGGAATCTCAGTGCTCCCATGCTGTAGTAGTCTTTTGTGTTTCCAATTAGGAGTACTGCCATGAACAGTGGAGCAATGTACATTATAATTGGCTTGAACCACTCTGGAACGTTGATAAATGCACCCTTGTGGAGCTCCTCCCAGAAGTTGTCTGGCTTGAAGAGCCACACGCCCACTATGACGTCGAAGAATCCAAGCAGTACAAGGAAGTATGATCCGACCCACATGTCAAGCTCGCTCAAGTAAACTAAGCTGCTGTCCAATGCAACTGGCAGTCCGAGGAGGAACAGGAATACGAACACTACCCATGTGCCGACCTTTCTGTCGATCTTGAGGTCTTCCTCAAGCATTGCTACCAGATAGTTGTATGTTGCGATAGCTGATGTGAATCCTGCGAACCATAGCAAGAGGAACCACATTGCACCGAATATTCTTCCTCCAGGCATGTGCATGAAAACGTTTGGCAGTGCCATATATGCTAATCCAACACCACCTTTAATTGCCTGCTCTGGTCCCAAGTATGCAAATGCAATTGGGATAGCCAATGAACCACCAAGTATGACCTCAGCGAATTCATTAAGTGAAACCGTTGCTAAACCTGAAAGCGCAACATCATCCTCTGGTCCAAGATAGCTGGCATAGTTGTGAATAATACCCATACCCAAACTTAACGTGAAGAATATCTGTCCTGCGGCAGCTAAGCTTATCTTGAAGAAGTTTTGCTTTAATGCTGTAAAGTTAGGTGTCCAGATGTATTCCAGACCTTTAATTGAGCTCCACTCTGGCTTAACTGGTGAGCCAAGGGTTAGGGCTCTGATAACCAGTAAGATAGCGAACACATATAATAGTGGCATCATTACCTTGACCCATCTCTCGATACCCTTGCTGACACCCTGTCCTACCGCAATGCCAAGGAGAACCATTGTTATGCCCCAGAAGAATATAACTGCCTTAAGATTTGCTACATAGTTCAGGAAGAACTTCACGGTATCTTGTCCGAAGTATGCACCGGTAAGGCTGTAGTATGTGTATGCAGCTGACCATCCGATAACTTGGTAGTAGTATGAGCTCAGCAATGATGAAACTGAAAATGCCAGCATGCCACCTATTACACCGAAAATTAATGCGGTCTTTGGTTTAACACTTTCTCTTGCCATCAAATAGAACATTGGTCCCAGTGTACCATGACCATATTTTCCACCGTATCTTCCCGTTGTCCACTCAATCCACATCACTGGAATGCCCAAGAAGAACAGTGCAATGAAATATGGTATCATGAACGCACCGCCACCATTGCTGGCAAGCTGGTATGGGAATCTCCAGAAGTTTCCAAGACCGATGGCATTACCTGCCATAGCTAAAATCAAACCAAGTTTGGTTGCCCATCTATCTCTTTGTTCCATAGTGCTTCACCCCAACCTTCAATATATCAAACACTGCAGCAATGCTCAAATATTTTGCAATTATACTCTACCTCGTCACTCATTAATAAAGCTTTCTCTTTTTTTATTTCGGCAAAAGACGATTTACTTGAGCTTAAAAGTAAGCAAACAGCATTTTTGTCATTTTTTCAATACTCTGGTAGAAAGTAAAAGATTTTTTGTCTTTCCGGTAATTTTTCTAATATATTTAGACTTTACTTGGGATGTTTTCATAAAGGCTTTTAAGCATGAGGTGTTAAGTTTGTATCGCCCGATGATTGCAACGAGAGTGAGCTGAGCAGTGATGACCGACTTCTCGCTGAGGGCCTTTTTGTCAAAAAATTTCATATGTCCGAAATTTTGGAACATTGATATTCTTTTGTGTACACTGATGTATGTAAAGTTAAAGTTCTGTGGGCTTTTCTAAGCCGAAAAGTTTTGGAAATTTTCTTATTCTGGCTGAAATTTCCATATATAACCTTTCGTTTAGAAATAAGAGTTTTCCAAGCTTTTTCGGCGAAAGGTTTATATAGGTAATTGCCCAAAAGTGTATCGCCAATCACCTAAATTGGAGGGATGAACATGGTTGAGCAAGACCCATTTGAAATTGCTGTTAAGCAGCTTGAAAGAGCTGCCCAGTATATGGATATAAGTGAAGAGGCTTTGGAGTTTTTAAAGAGACCCCAAAGAATTCTTGAGGTAACAATACCTGTTGAGATGGATGACGGTTCTGTAAAAGTCTTCACTGGTTTTAGAGTCCAGTACAACTGGGCTCGCGGTCCAACAAAGGGTGGAATTAGGTGGCACCCTGAAGAGACACTCAGCACCGTTAAAGCTTTGGCTGCTTGGATGACCTGGAAGACTGCTGTTATGGACCTCCCATACGGTGGAGGTAAGGGTGGTATCATCTGTAATCCAAAGGAGCTCTCCGATAGAGAAAAGGAGAGGCTTGCAAGAGGGTATATAAGAGCCATTTATGACATCATAAGCCCATACACAGACATTCCAGCTCCAGACGTTTACACCAACCCACAGATTATGGCTTGGATGATGGATGAGTATGAGATGATTTCAAGAAGAAAGACCCCAGCCTTCGGTATCATCACAGGTAAGCCACCAAGCGTTGGTGGTATAATAGCGAGAATGGATGCAACAGCAAGAGGTGGAGCTTTCACAGTCAGAGAGGCAGCCAAGGCACTTGGCTGGGACACCCTCAAGGGCAAGACCATTGCAATCCAGGGTTACGGTAACGCCGGTTACTACATGGCCAAGATCATGAGCGAGGAGTACGGAATGAAAGTTGTTGCCGTCAGTGACAGCAAGGGTGGTATCTACAACCCAGATGGACTCAATGCTGATGAAGTCCTTAAGTGGAAGAAGGAGCACGGCTCAGTTAAGGACTTCCCAGGAGCAACAAACATCACAAACGAAGAGCTCTTAGAGCTTGAAGTTGACGTTCTTGCACCAGCTGCAATTGAGGAAGTCATCACCAAGAAGAACGCCGACAACATCAAGGCTAAGATCATAGCGGAGCTTGCAAACGGCCCAACCACACCAGAGGCAGATGAGATACTCTATGAGAAAGGCATCCTTATCATTCCAGACTTCCTCTGTAACGCCGGTGGTGTTACAGTCAGCTACTTCGAGTGGGTGCAGAACATAACCGGTGACTACTGGACAGTCGAAGAGACAAGGGCAAAGCTTGACAAGAAGATGACCAAGGCATTCTGGGACGTCTACAACACCCACAAGGAGAAGAACATCAACATGCGTGATGCTGCTTACGTCGTTGCCGTCAGCAGAGTCTACCAGGCAATGCTCGACAGAGGATGGGTCAAGAAGTGATCTTCTTCCTCTTTTCTTATTGTTCTTTTCTGTGAAAATTAGCTTTTCTGAAGATTAATTAAAAAATCAAAAAAGAAATTAAGCTTTAGCCCAGTATTCCTTTTCTTCAATCATTGCGCTAATCATCTCATCTTCATTCTTGAACATGGTTCTCCTTGATGGATTCTGCATACCGTAGAACTCCATGAATGGGCTGGGTCTCCTCTTAAATGGATAGTACAGATAGATTGCTGCCAGTGTTCTGTATGCTTCAGCCATCTCGCTTATAACTCCGGCTGAGATGCCTTCGGCATAATGATAGACGGCTATTGCCTTGCTGACGTCAACAAGGTTAAAGTCCCTCTCCACCAACTGTCTTCTTAGAATGTCCGTTGCCTGCTCAATGTCTTCTCTTTCAAGCTCCTCGACTTCTTCTCCATCAAAGATGTTTTTAATCCTAATCTTCTTTATCCCTGGATTTTTTTCGACTTGATTATCGTACTCTGCAACGATCCACCAGTCATCTAAGGCACCAGGGTCAAGAACAGTAAAGTATTTGCTGAGCTTTTCGTAGAATCCTCTAACTCTGTGGTAGTATTCTTCTTCATGCCCGGTCATTGGGTAGCTGAGATAAACGAGAGGCTTTTCTTTCTCGTGGAATATTAAATCTATGAACGTTTGATATGGGTGTCTTATTCCAAACTGGAGGATATAGCGGACTTCTATGCCTTCTTTTTTCAGCTCATGGATTAGCGTTTTAACATGGTTTATAGCATCTTCTCGCCACATAACTAAGGTGGTAAGCTTTATGTTGTCTTTCTCCTTTCCAAATCGCTCGAACCACTCTGGGTCATTTATAATCCTTCTTCTGACGCTTAGAATATCGTCAAGCATTATTATGACTCTATCGGGTTTAAGCAGCTTTAAATTGCTTAGGGTGAATCCCAAAACGCTCCCACTTCCCCATCTAAAGAGGGAAGGTGTTGAAACCAGATGGAACTTCTTGTCGCTGTTGTCTATATGCATTCTTATTTTTTCAAAAGCTTCATCTCTAATGTCGTTCATTAAATCTGGGTGGCTTATTGCAAAGTCAAGAACATTTTTTCTCGTGATTTTGACCCCCCTTTCCTTTCCCACCTCTTTTAGGTATTCAAAGACATGATAGTAGGCGTAGCTTTCTTTTTCTGCAAGCTTTAGAGCTTCCTCAATGTATTCATCCCTTCCGTTAAGCGGAGGGCCAGTTAGGAGAATTACCTCTTTCATTTTTGCCACCTTTTAATTTTGCTCAAAGCTGTTAGATTTTCATCAAAGAAGTTTATAAATCAACCTCCCAAATGCGAAAACTTTAAATAGTATTCAGGATTAGGGGGTTTTGTAGAGTTCTATCTGTTCTATCATGGCTAAAGGGGTGTTGCACTTGAGTAAATTTAAAGGGACAACAACAGTAGGCATTGTTTGTAATGACGGAGTGGTGTTGGCAGCGGATATGAGAGCAACAATTGGCAACATGGTTATGTCAAAGAATGTCACAAAGATATTTCAGATAGACGAGCACTTAGCGTTGGCAGGTGCAGGCAATGTGGGGGATATCTTAAGTCTTGTCAGGATGCTCAGGGCAGAGACCAAGCTTTATAGAGCAAGGGTTGGCAGGGAGATGAGTGTTAAGGCTTTGGCAACATTAACAGCAAACATTCTCAATGGGACAAAATATTTCCCATATTTTGGCTGGTTCTTAATTGGGGGTTATGATGAAAAGCCAAATCTTTATTCTGTTGATATGGCTGGAGGAATGACTGAGGATAAATATGTTTCAGCAGGTTCTGGTATGGAGTTCGCATATGCTGTTTTAGAAAATGAATACAAAGAGGACATGAGTGTTGATGAAGGCGTTAAATTAGCAGTTAAAGCAATAAACACTGCTATTAAGAGGGACGTTTTCACGGGAGATGGAATACTGGTTGTTAAAATTACAAAAGAAGGATACAGAGAACTCGACAAAAAGGAAGTTGATAAGATTCTCAAAACTCTTTAAGTTCAGAGGTGAGTAAAGTGATAAAGAGGGAGAGCTTTGTAGATGACATTTTAAAGGAAATGAGGGAGATTATAAATCAAATGGTTCCAAGAGAAGCGAAAATAACAGATATTGAGTTTGAAGGCCCTGAGCTCGTTATTTATGTTAAAAATCCCGAGGCAATAATGCAAGATGGAGATTTAATTAAAAACCTTGCTAAGGTTCTCAAAAAAAGAATTAGTGTCAGACCTGATCCAGATGTTCTTCTTCCTCCCGAGAGAGCTGAAGGCTTGATTAAGGAGATAGTACCTTCTGAAGCTGAAATCACGAACATAAGCTTTGACCCTTCTGTTGGTGAGGTCATTATTGAGGCTAAAAAGCCGGGACTGGTTATTGGAAAGAACGGCGAGACATTGAGGAAAATAACACAGAAGGTTCACTGGGCGCCGAGAGTTGTTAGGACCCCACCTTTGCAGTCTCAAACAATATATTCGATTAGACAAATTCTCCAAACAGAGAGCAAAGACAGAAGGAAGTTTCTCAGGAATGTGGGGAGAAACATTTACAGAAAGCCGGAGCTTAAAAGTGAGTGGATCAGAATAACAGGTCTTGGGGGTTTTAGAGAGGTTGGAAGAAGTGCCCTACTTGTTCAAACAAATGAAAGCTTCGTTTTGGTTGATTTCGGAATAAATGTTGCAGCGCTAAACGATCCAAAAAAAGCATTTCCACATTTTGACGCCCCTGAGTTTAGATATGTCTTGAATGAAGGGTTGCTGGACGCTATAATCATCACCCATGCCCATTTGGACCACAGCGGACTGTTGCCATATCTCTTCCGCTACAACCTCTTTGATGGGCCAATTTACACAACACCTCCAACAAGGGACTTAATGGTTCTTCTTCAGAAGGACTTCATAGAAATACAGCAGAGCAACGGTGCAGAACCGCTTTATAAGCCAAAAGACATAAAAGAAGTTGTAAAGCATACGATAACCCTTGATTATGGGGAAGTAAGGGACATATCTCCAGACATGAGGCTTACCCTTCACAACGCTGGACACATTTTGGGTTCTGCCATAGTTCACCTCCACATTGGAAATGGGCTCCATAATGTGGCAGTTACGGGAGACTTCAAGTTCATTCCAACAAGACTGTTTGAACCTGCCAATGCAAGGTTTCCAAGGCTTGAAACGCTGATCATGGAATCAACATATGGAGGAAGCAATGACTATCAGATGCCAAGAGAAGATGCAGAGAAAAAGCTCATTGAGGTTATCCATCAAACGATAAAGAGAAAAGGGAAAGTGCTTATCCCAGCAATGGCCGTTGGTAGGGCTCAGGAGATCATGATGGTTCTTGAGGAGTACGCAAGAGTGGGTGGCATTGAAGTGCCGATATATCTTGATGGAATGATCTGGGAGGCAACAGCAATTCACACTGCCTATCCTGAATACCTAAGCAAGCACTTGAGGGATCAGATATTCCATGAGGGATACAACCCATTTTTAAATGAAATATTCAAGCCGGTTGCAAATTCTAAGGAGAGGCAAGACATAATTGACAGTGAAGAGCCTGCAATCATAATAGCATCTTCGGGCATGCTCGTTGGTGGGCCGAGTGTTGAGTACTTCAAACAACTGGCACCGGATCCAAGGAATTCCATAATTTTCGTCAGCTATCAGGCAGAAGGAACACTTGGAAGGCAAGTGCAGAGGGGTCTCAAGGAAATACCAACAATTGGGGAAGGCGGCAGGACAGAAGTGATAAGGGTAAACATGGAGGTTCATACAATCGATGGATTCTCAGGTCATGCTGATAGGAGAGAGCTGATGAGCTACGTTGCAAAAGTAAGGCCAAGACCCGAGAGGGTAATCACGGTTCACGGTGAACCACAAAAGTGTCTTGATTTAGCTTCAAGTCTGCATAAAAGATTCAGCATCTCAACAAGAGCACCCAACAATCTGGATGCAATAAGGTTAAAGTGATCTTTTTACTATCTATCTTTTGGTGATAGCATGAGATGTCCAAGATGTGGGAGAGAGTATTCCTCTTTTATTCCTCCGCGGTGCTTATGTGGTGAACTGCTTGAGATAACATATGACTACTCCAATGTTGATCCTGGAAAATGGAAAAGCCGTGAGAAAGGAGTTTGGCGCTATAAAGAACTTTTACCTGAAGTTGACGAAATCGTGACTCTCAAGGAAGGGGGAACTCCCTTAGTGAAAGCTAAAATTGGTGAAGAGCTAAATCTTAATGTCTACATAAAAGATGAGACTCGAAATCCTACAGGCTCCTTTAGAGACAGACTTGTAACTGTTGGCGTCTCTTACGGTCTTCCCTATTCTGATAATGGTTTTATAGTTGCAAGCGATGGAAATGCTGCTGCTTCTTTAGCTGCTTATGCTGCGAGAGCTAACAGAGAGGCTTTTGTTGTAGTGCCGAGAAGGGTTGATAAGGGAAAGCTCATCCAGATGATAGCTTTTGGTGCAAAGATAATCCGCTATGGGGACAGTGTTGATGAGTGTGTAGATTACGCTAAAGAGCTTGCAAAGCTCAATGGCTTATACGATATAACCCCAGAGAACAACATAATTGGATTAGAGGGACAGAAAACTGTAGCTTTTGAGCTTTGGGAAGAGATAAATCCAACACATGTTGTTATTCCAACGGGAAGCGGGAGCAACCTCTACAGCATTTATAAGGGCTTTAAGGAGCTTTTGGAGATTGGGGCAATTGAGGAATTGCCAAAGCTAATAGCTGTTCAAACAGATAAGTGCAACCCAATAGCGAGTGAAATTTTGGGGATAAAACAAAAGAGAGAATTCACAAAAGCTTTGGGGCTTTATGTTAAAGACCCAGTAAATCGAGAAAGAGCAGTTAAAGCTGTAAAAGAAAGTGGTGGAACAGCTGTTGTAGTTAGGGAAGATGAACTTGACTTGGGAGAAAAGCTATTGGCTAAAGAGGGTGTTTTTGTTGAATATGCATCAGCTGTTGTAGTTCCGGCTCTCATCAAGCTTAGCAATGAGGGATATTTTGAAAAAGACGATAGGATTGTTCTCATTGTCACCGGTTCCGGGCTCAAGAGCTATTATATAGATGAGCGGGAGAAATTCTCCATTGGTGGAACTAAGCTCAAAATTCTCAAACTGCTGAAAGAAAAGCCTATGTACGGCTATGAAATATGGGAGAACTTAGAAAAGCCAATGAAATATCAGGCTGTTTACCAGCACATTAAAGAGCTTGAGAGCTTAGGGCTCATAGAGGAAGCATGCAAGAAAGGGAGAAAGATTTACTACAAATTGACTGAAAAGGGACAGCGTTTGTTGGAGAACTTTGAAGAATAGAAAGAATTTTAAAGACCTTTAAATACTAAGCCTTTTAGGTGGGAAACGTGAGAGTTGAGAGCAAAGTGTCACTTGTCATCTATGCAATGGGGGCTTTGGGTGGGATAATCAGCGGTGTACTTTCTGCTAACGCTAATCTTGGCTACATTGCTGGTCTGCTCTTGTATCTGCTAACTCCTAAGGTAATTAAAGCCACTATTAAGGATCTGCCTGGAGAGCTGCAAGACGACAATGTTCTCCTTAGAAAATCATTTTGGGGCTTTCTGTTGTTCTGGTTTTACTTCACGATACTCGTTTACAACATAGTGCTCCCACAGCAGCCTGTGTTCTATTCAAATCAGAGCTTACTGTATAACGCAACAAAGGGATGAATTATGAACACTGAAGAGATGAAAAAGCTGGTCGCAAAGGAGGCTTTGAAGTATATTGAGGATGATATGATAGTTGGGTTAGGCACTGGTTCGACAACCGCTTACTTTATCAAAATGCTGGGCAAGATGATTATGAACGAGGAGCTTTTTGATGTTTATGGACTGCCAACTTCATATCAAGCGAGAATTCTGGCTTTGGAGAGTGGAGTTCCGGTTGTTAGTTTAGATGAAGTTGATGCAATAGACATAGCCGTTGACGGGGCAGATGAGGTTGATCCGCATTTAAATCTAATTAAAGGCAGGGGAGCAGCTTTAACTATGGAGAAAATTATCGAGTACAGAGCTGGAACTTTTCTCGTTCTCGTTGATGGGTCCAAGCTTGTGGAATATCTCGGACAAAAAATGCCTGTTCCAATTGAAGTAATTCCAGCAGCCTGGAGGGTCATAAAAGAAGAACTTGAAGTTTTCAATGCCACAGCTGAGCTCAGAATGGGCGTTAAGAAAGATGGCCCTGTGGTTACGGACAACGGAAACTTCATACTTGATGCCAAGTTTGAAAGGATTGAAGACCCTCTGGATTTAGAGATTGAGCTTAACAACATTCCCGGCGTCGTGGAGAATGGAATCTTTGCTGATATAGCTGATATTGTCTTAGTTGGCACTAAAGAGGGCGTTAAGAAGTTGGAACGCTGAACATTCATTTAAAACTTGACCATAAGGTTTTTAAAACTGCACTGTTGTATAGAGTGATGGAGCGGGGGTTGCCGAGCCTGGTCAAAGGCGGTGGACTCAAGATCCACTCCCGTAGGGGTTCCGGGGTTCAAATCCCCGCCCCCGCACCAGAAACTTTTCTAAGTTGTTGATCCAGATCTTCTAATATCTTCCTCAATAATTCTCTTCATCCAAGAGCCTTTGAGGAACCACAGTAATCCTACCCCAGAGGCTATAAAGTTGCTCAATCCCATGCCTAAGAAAACTCCTTTTGATGACATGAAGATATGGTATCCCAAAATATAGCTCAAAGGAATTCTAAGCCCCCAGAGCCTCAAAATCCCCAACACCATGCTCTTCTTTGTATGTCCCGAACTCCTGAAGACATTGTCAACGACCATGAAAATGCCGTTGAAAAAAGGTACAGAAATGAGGAAATACTTCAGCACTATTGCACTCTCCGCTATTACTGCGGGATCATTTAAAAATACTCTAAAAACCTGAACTCTAAAAATTCCAATTAAAAGGATCGCAATGCTTGCAATAGTGAAGTTAACCATCATTGTTCTTTCAGCGATTTTCTTTGCTCTCTCATACTTTTCTGCTCCGATATTTTGGGCAATCATTGTTCCCATTGCCATTGAAATTCCTCTTGAAATGCTTGTCAGAAAATTCACCAACCGGGTTGTTATGGTGTAAGCAGCGTAAGTAATGTCTCCAAATCCGAAAATAATCCTTGTTAGGATTACAAATCCAAAGCTGTTCGCTGATGAGCCTATACTTGAGGGTAATCCTACTTTAAATATTCTTGCATAAAATCTTAGGTCCGGTTTTAGGTCTTCCTTTGTTAAGTGAATACCAACTTTTCCAGCCAACAGAAGGTACATTCCAATTATTGAACCGGTTGTGTTTGATATTATTGTAGCCAATGCAGCTCCAGCTACACCAAGCTTTGGAAATCCGAATAAACCGAAAATTAAGATGGGATCAAGGATTATGTTTAAACCCACTGTGAAAAAGCTTATCTTAACTGGAGTTTTTGTGTCTCCAGTTGCCCTCATAAGGAAGCTGAATGCCATGAAGCTGAAAGCAAAGGGTATCCCGATGAAGATTATTCTCGTGTAGCTTAGTGAATGGGGATATACATTTTCAGTAACCTTCATGAATCTAAGAGCGTAGGGAACTATTAGATAACCGACAACAGCTACAATAGAGGCAAAGATGAACATCAATGAATAAACTGCTCCGGCAGCTCTTTCGGCTTTCTTATATTCCTCCGCCCCAATATATTGTCCCACAAATGCAAATCCCGCTGTTGCAAAGCCCATTCCGAGGCTCATGAGTGTTCCAATTAGGGGCCATGCAACACCAGGTGCAGATAAAGCCTCCCTCCCAAGTCTGCCAAGCCAAAAAGTGTCTGTTATATTGTAGAGCACTTGAATTATGTTGTTTACTATTAAAGGCCAAGCTAGCCTGAAAAGGGTCTTTTCTATATTGCCTTCAACGATTTCTTGTCTCATCTCGTGTATTTTCGGTGTCATTATAGATCAAATGAATATCGAAATGTTAAGATAAAAACTTTGTGCAATATTATCCAGAACTAGAGAATAAACTGCAGAGAGAAATTGAAATTAAGAAGAAAGGAAATCAGAAGAGATCTTCTTCGTCCTTAAAGATTTGCTTTCTTGCAGCTTCGAGCATTATCTTGCGCTCTTCTTGTGCAACGACCTTTCTGATTAATTCGACGGCATCTGGGTTGGCTGAGATGCTGTCAATTCCGAGTCTGACAAGGATTCTTGCCATCTTTGGATCACTTCCTGCCTGTCCACAGATGCTTGTCTCGACGCCGTACTTCTTACAGACCTTGATAACGTGCTTGATGAGCTTAAGCACAGCTGGGTGTGTCTCGTCGTAGAGCTTTGCGACTCTCTCGTTGTCTCTGTCAAGGGCGAGTGTATACTGGGTGAGGTCGTTTGTACCGAAGCTGACGAAGTCAATTCCTTCTTTGATGAGGTCTTCGATTATCAGAGCTGCTGCTGGAACCTCAATCATGACACCAAAGGCGACGTCCTTGTGTGGCTCAAGGCCGACTTCCCTTGCAATCCTCTTTGCTTCCCGGATCTGGTATGGGTGGCTGACGAGTGGGAGCATTACACCGACGTTGTTGTAGCCTTCCTCAACGACCTTCTTGATTGCAGTGAACTCTGCCTTAAGGAGCTCTGGCTGGTCGAGGCTTCTTCTGATTCCTCTCCATCCGAGCATTGGGTTTCTCTCGTCTGGCTCGTCTTCTCCACCTGGCATCTCCTTGAACTCGTTTGTTGGGGCGTCTAATGTTCTGTACCAGACTGGTCTTGGATAGAATGCGGCTGCAACTGTTCTGATACCATCAGCGAGCCTCTCGACAAGCTCGTCAAACTTTCCTTCCTTGATGAACTTGATTGGGTGCTGTCCGATTGTAAGGATCATGTGCTCTGCTCTAAGCAGTCCAACGCCGTCTGCACCTGTTGCAGCGGCTCTCTCAGCGACCTCTGGCATTGAAACGTTGACCTTAACCATTGTTCCTGTGACAAGCGGAGCGCCTGCAACGACGACTTTTCCTTCTGCCTTCTCCTCTTTCTCCTTCTTGACGAGGCTCTTGACGATTCCCTTGTAGACGACACCTCTGGTTCCATCGACGGTGACGTAGTCGCCGGTCTTAAGCTTCTTGGTTGCCTCCTTTGTACCGACAACACATGGGATTCCAAGCTCTCTTGAGACGATTGCTGCGTGGCTTGTTCTTCCACCTTCATCTGTGACAATTGCAGCAGCTCTCTTCATTGCTGGAACCATGTCTGGGTTTGTCATTGTTGTGACAAGGATGTCTCCTTCCTTAACCTTGTCGATCTCGCTTGCGTCGAAGATGACAACTACTCTACCTGCACCAATTCCTGGTGAGGCACCAAGACCCTTAAGGATGACCTCTGCCTCTTCTGCTTCCTCAACTTCCTCTCCTGTCACTTCTTCTTTGAGAGTTGTAATTGGTCTGGACTGGACAATGTAGAGCTTTCCATCATCCTTGTCGTATGCCCACTCAATGTCCTGTGGCCAGCCGTAGTGCTCCTCAATCTTTGCACCAATCTTAGCGACCTCAATAATTTGCTCGTCTGTGAGAACCTGCTTCTCAACCCACTCTGGGCCGAGATAATCGGCGACCTTAACATAAACGGTTCCCTTACCAGTCTCGGGGTTCCTGACGACCATGACTTCCTTCTTTGCGATGAACTTCTCCTTTATCTTCCAGGTTCCCTTCTCGACGATGTACTCGTCTGGTGTAACTGAACCGCTAACTACAGCTTCACCAAGTCCCCATGAAGCGTTAATCATGATCTCGTTTCTGTTGTTTGTAACTGGGTTAGCTGTGAACATAACACCGCTCTTCTCGCTGTTGACCATTTTCTGAACAACTGCGCTCAAATAGACCTTCATGTGATCGAATCCTTGCTTCTCTCTGTAGAAGGTAGCTCTTGCAGTCCAGAGTGAAGCCCAGCACTTTTGCACGTGCTTTATCACATCTTCGGCACCAATAACGTCCAAGTATGTCTCCTGTTGACCTGCAAAGCTTGCATCTGGCAGATCTTCGGCAGTGGCTGATGATCTAACGGCGACATAAACCTCATCTTTACCAAATCTCTGACTGAGCTCTTTGTATGCCTGTTTTATTTCCTCTGCAATTTCCTCTGGCATTGGAAGTGAGATAATCTTCTCCCTGATCTTGGCGGTGTTCTCTTGGAGCTGCTTGCTGTCGTCAACGTTGGTCTTGCTTATGACATCCATAATCCACTCTTGGAGTGTCCTTCCATCTTCAACTTTAACATTCTCGACGAAGTACTTGTATGCTTCGGCTGTAACACAGAATCCCGGTGGAACTGGAATGCCAGCCCTTGTCATTTCTCCAAGGTTTGCACCCTTTCCACCAACAAGTGCCACATCTTCTTTGCTCAGTTCTTCAAACCACTTTATGAATTTGTACGCCATTTCAATCCCTCCTTTTTTAGAATAACCGATGGTGATATAGGGGGGAGGCTATTTAAAATTAACTGTTCAGATGTGGCTTTTAAGTTTATAAAACAGCCGAGTAAGTTTCCTTTTGCAAAAACAAAATCAAAAAATTTTGGTTAAAGGGTTAAAAAGGATGAAGCTCTAAAATGTTCTCAAGTATATCCAATGCACGTTCGAGCCCATAAGTGTACTCCAATGCTCTTAATATATCAAGGGTTGCTTGTAAAGGCCTTGGCTCTTTTTGCAGATCATAAGTTTCCTCAATTATTCTGAGCATCTGCTCCTCTTTATCCTTCATGCCAGCAACGTGATATATGAAGAGAACATTTGCATAGGTGGCTCTTGAGTATCCATATCCAACTTCGCCTTTGAATCTTCCGTTTTCTTCTTGCTGTTCTGAAATCCACTCGGCAGCTTTTTTAATTGCAGGTAAAACCCTTTCATCTTTGCTGAGCTGGTAGTATCTCGCTAATCCAAAGGCTGTAACAATAGTTCCACCTAAGCTCTTCTTCCAGCTTCCATCTTTTCTCTGCTCTTTGAGGATCTTTTCGACTAAGTTATCTGTTGTGGTCTCATTTAGGACTCTAAGTTCGTAGAGGATTGGCAGCATCTGTGCTTCAGCGAATAAGTCTCCTTTTTTGTCCTTTGGTGTTGTCATTATGTAGTCGCCCTTTACTCTGTTTCTTAGATAGATGAGGGCTTTGTCTTTTCCTTCAAAGGGTAAGTCTTTGAGTGGCTCCATTGTGAATGCGGTGTATAATGTGAAGTCATTTGGCGGGATTCCTTCGGGAAAGCCTCCGTTATCCAACTGTCTGTATGCCAACCATTTAAGCAGCCATTGGTATCTCTCTTTAAACTTCTCATTGCCAGTTTTTTGATAAAGGTATGCGTATAGCTGGGCAATTCTTGCATTAAGGAAAAAGTCAGCCTTGTAACCGTCATCAAAATCTGCATAATTAAAGCCAGTCCAGAACTTTTCCAAGAAGTTAACAACTGCCGAGTATTTTCCAGTATAGCTGAGTGGGTTTAAGTCGTAGGGCTTTAGTGGTGGGTTTGGGATGAACTTGTAGATTTCGGAGTTTCCATTTACAAATAGCGTTTTGAAGTGAGTATCATAAGCTATATATTCCATTAATCCATATTTAATCAGACCCAGGCTCCTCATTCTCCTATCCGAATAAACATAGGTCACATTATACTTTTCCATGAGTTTATATGTTCTTTCTCTTTGCGTTGTTCCAAACATTGTTACAACGTCATTATACGCTTGTATTGCTTCTCTGGGATTGGGAGCTTTTTCAAAAAATCCCTGATATACTTTTTTCCACATGACTATGTCTTTTCTGTGGGTGTTTCCAATTAGGAGATAACCAACATCCCACCACGTAAGGAAGACTGCATCTGGGGGAGTGTTCTCTCTAATCCACTCAAAAGCTTCTCTGTCTTTTACTGTTGGGGGGATTATGTATTTATATGAGGAATAAGCTCCTTGGACAATTGGGATTATAATTAGAACGGCTATAATTACTGCTCTTGTTTTCTTGCTCAGAACGATCCTCTTAAACAGCTCAGAGCCTTTTCCGCTTGTATCCTTGATCACAGTATTCAGCCAAGTGTTCAGGCTTGGGAGGAAATCATCGTAGAAAAATTCAGCAGCCATAATTGAAAGTGGCAACGAAGCATATGGATCTCTGAATCTGAATGCTATTGCACCGGCGATCATGAAAGTCCATGCCCACAATGCAATTCCCTGTCTTATGGGGTCGCTTTTAATGTATTTCTTAGTTGCAAGGATTCCAAAGATTAATTGAACAACACCAATCCATTTAAGGTATCCCAAAGCTGTGACTTCTTCTTTTGGCATTCTCAAAAGAAGGCTGGCAATAAAGCGATGTATTGGGGGGATAAAGTATAATATGAGAGCTATCAGCACAGCCAAAGCAAAATAGTGTAGGTTTTTCTTTATCCAGGGAATTAGATAGACAAAGAGCATTATTACAGCAACAGCAACGAAGAAAACCCAACCTCTGTGGGTTAGCATGTAAATTGGCAATAAAACCAATAATCCTATTATATATTTATAGTTCCAGCTTTTAAGAAACTTCACAAGAAGTATCATTCCAGTTATGAAAAGAACAAGTCCAAGGTTTTCTGGAATATATAGACTTGTCCTATATACAAAATTTGGAGCAAAGGCAAGAAAAGTCGTGGCTAATATTGCTTTTTTGTTATCCCTAAAAATTTCCTTTGAGAGTAGATAGAAAAGCCCTACGCTTATCGTGCCGTAAACCGCTGGGAGAATAAAGAAGGTATACTCGGTTGAAAAGAGCCTATACACAAGAGCTCCAACTATGTGGAAGAGGGGGGGATAGCTGTATGCTTTAAGCCCGAGGAGTGAGCCAATGTCCTTTGAAATCACGCCTATCCCTTCATTGACGATTCTCAGGGTTATGTCCCTGTGCAGGTATTCATCATACACCGCCAGCAATAGGGTTCTGTGAGGTATGAGTCTTAATATGAATGATGTTATGAGCAACAAAATGAGGTATATTTTTTCCTTCTTCACTTCTTACACCCCTAACTCTTTTAACATGAACTTTGCCTTATTAAATTGGTGGTGAAATGAAATCCTTAAAACTCTTTAGCTTAGCGTTCTTTTCCTATCTCCTTCTCATGCTCTGTTCTCATTTAGTTCTTAAAGAATACTCTGCTTCTCGAAGCATGCTTCCGCTGTCTCTTGCAGTAATACTCATCTTTTACGCCTGTTTTGTGGTTGGATACTTCAGACCCCCATACCTACCAAGTGAAGCTGTGTGGATTGTGATATTTTTGCTGGCAGTCTATTTTGCTCAATACGTTGTGTTAGCACCAGTTGGTGTGGTGTTCTTGTATCTCCTTCTTAAATATGAACCTGAGTTTTTCAGGAAATTCTCTTGGTTCGTCTTTTTGTTGGGTGTTGGTGTGATTGCTTCCATTTATCTTTACGCTGGAATTCCCTTCTTTGAGTATCAGATTCGGTTCAGATTAACAGAGGTACTCACGTTATCTGCATATCTGCTTTTAACGGCAATAGCGTTTGAACAAAAGGAGAGACTTAGGTTCTTATACTTCTTTGTCTCTTCTATCTTGCTGTTTATGTCGACTTTTCGTTCTCTTCTTGTCCTTATGTTTTTAGCCTATGTAATCCCGTATTATCTCTCTGGAAGAATTAAGATGCGGGAGATACTTTTGGGGATTCTTGTTGGGATGGCTGTTTTAATCTTAAGCGGTAATCTTGAGAGGTTTTTGGTAAGAGTCGGCTTTACTTTTCTTATTTTTGAGAACCTTGTTAAAATTTCACTACCCTTTGGATTTTACCATGGTTCCCTGCTTCTCAGCTACTCTCCTGGTAGGAAAATAGCGTTTATGTTCACCCTAAATAGGAACATATATTCGTCTTTCATTTTTGGACAGGCTGTTGCTGATTTTGGAATATTTGGAGTGATTGAGGCATATCTTTTAGGAGCGATACTTAAGTACTCTGAGAGAGATATAAGCTCTCTGACAGTTGTTCTCTCTCTTTTAATTTATCTTATTGAAGTGGGAATTGACGCTTTTGTTTTGGCTATTTTGCTGTTCTTTGGCATTAATTTATGTCCAGAAAACTAAAACCAAGATAAAATGAACACCAATCCTTTTTAAATTGTGGGTTTAATTTAGTAACTGGTGATAGCGTGAAATCTCTAAAGCTCTTTAGCCTGGCATTTTTTACCTATCTCGTACTCACCCTCTATACCAATGTATTTCTTAAGGATAAGTTATATGGTGCTGAGCTTGACATGTCCAGAATATGGGTTGCATTATTGGTTGTGATTCTATTCTTTGTTTTCCTCGTAGCTGGATATTTAAAGCCCGCTGAGCTTCCTGCTTGGGCATACTGGTTAATGCTTTTTGTGTTCTCTTTTGCTCTCCCCCTTTATGGTGTCATTGCAGTGGCATTTATTTTCCTATTTTCAATGAAATACAATCCATTTGAAAAGCATGCTCATATCTGGTTGATTCTCTCGATAATCCTATTGGGCTTTATTTATCTTTTAAGAGGGATTCCACTTTTCAATTGGGGCTTGAGGTTTGGATTGAGCAAGATCCTTGTGTTTTTAGCTTTTCTAAGTGGTGTTTCACTGGTTTACGTGAATTGGAGTATCAAATTTAAAACTCTGGTTTTTTTGATTCTTGAAATGCTGTTTTTCCTTGGAACCTTTAGATCACTTATGCTCCTTATATTCCTGATGTACATCTTGCCTCTTTACTTTGAGGAAAGACTTACCTTGGATAAAATCTGTCTCGCCATTCCGGTGTTTTTACTGATTCTTTATCTCAGTGGAAGCTTGGAGGGGTTATTAGTTAGGATTGGATTTACTTTCTTAATTTTTCATAATTTGGTACATATATCAATGCCCTTTGGAATCTTTCATGGGAAACTTTTGCTCCACAGCGATCCAAGATGGAGAATTGCATTCATGTTTACTCTTAAAAATAGGTACACCTACTTTCTTTTTGGACAAGCTGTTGCAGATTTTGGGATATTTGGAGTGATCGAGGCTTATTTCATTGGAACTTTGCTTAAGTTATCTGAAAGGAATCTCAAGACAGCAACAATTGTTCTCTCAACCATAATCTACGCCATTGAAAGTGGAATCGATGCATTTCTGCTTTCAGTTTTAATTCTCTTTGGTGCACTCTACTCTAAGACAAATATCAAAACACTAAAATAACTATCTTGTCAAATTATTTCCGGTGGTTTAAGATGAATCCCGTTGAAGAGGCTTTGAAAATAAAAGATCAGATCATAACATGGCGCAGAGATTTCCATATGTACCCAGAGCTCAAATATGAAGAGGAAAGAACCTCCAAGATCGTGGAAGAACACCTGAGAGAGTGGGGTTATAAAATTAAGCGTGTTGGAACAGGAATAATAGCTGATATCGGAGAGGGTGATAAAAGAATAGCCCTTAGAGCGGATATGGATGCTTTGCCTGTTCAGGAGGAGAATGATGTTTCATACAAGTCGAGAGTTCCGGGCAAAATGCATGCTTGTGGTCACGACGCTCACACCGCCATGCTCCTAGGAGCAGCAAAGATCATGGCCGAATATGAGGATAAGCTCCAGAATGGTGTTAGATTGATATTCCAGCCGGCTGAAGAAGGGGGCAATGGAGCGCTAAAGATGATTGAAGCCGGTGCTCTGGAAGGGGTTGATGCGATCTTTGGAATACATGTATGGATGGATTTGCCGAGCGGAGTTTTTGGAATTAGGGAGGGACCGCTCTTAGCGGGGGCTGGGACATTCAGCATTAAGATAAGGGGCAAAGGAGGCCATGGGGCTGCACCGCACGAAACTGTTGATCCAATACCACTTGCCGCTCACGCAATTTTGGCATTCCAGACGATTGTGAGCAGAAATCTCAATCCAATTGAGACAGGAGTTGTGAGTGTGTGTGCAGTCCAAGGGGGCACTGCTTTTAACGTTATTCCAGAGGAAGTTGAAATGAAAGGCACTCATCGCTTTTTCAGTGAGGAGGTTAGGAAGCTGATAGAGAAAAGAATGGATGAAATTTTGAGAGGTCTCACTTCAGCTCATGGGGCAACATATGAGCTTGATATCAAGGAGCTTGTTCCACCGACGATAAATCATCCAAGAATGGCAGAGTTTGTGAGGAGGGTTGCTTTAAAATATGGCATGAGTGTTGGAGAGGTTGCCAAATCTATGGGTGCAGAAGATTTCGCTTATTACCTACAAAAAGTTCCAGGGATGTTTATACCTTTGGGAATTAGAAACGAAAAGAAGGGCATAGTCTATCCTCATCATCACCCAAGATTTGATGTTGATGAGGATGTCCTTTATTTGGGTTCTGCTTTGGAGGTGGCGTTGGCATTTGAGTTTTTAAATTTGTTGGAGGAGTAGGAATGCATTTGGACATTTTCTGTTTATTCTGATTACTTATTTGTTTAGTTTTTAATGATATCGGCTGTCTAATTTGATGCTTTTACAACTGAATATTGATTACTTTACAAAGTTTGATAAATATACATGAATGGCTTACATTGATATTTAAAGATCAAAATGAAACTTTACTCATAGAAATGTTTATATTTTTGACTGGGTTAGTATATCATTGAACAATTGTAGTCGGAGGTGTACGAATGAATAAAAGGACAGTGAGTCTTCTAATTGTATTGTTGATGATCCTTTCAGCAATTCCAGTAGCTTTGCCAGTAACGTTGGTGAGTGCCGAGAATACTCCACAGGTCACTCACACGATAACAAAGGTGAACGCTGTTGCAAAAGAACCAGAGAAAACAGCACCACCGATAACTAAAATAGAACCAGAGTTGCTTAAAATTCTTGAAGGGAAAGTCACTGTTAATGTTCCAGAGGTCAATGGAGAAAAACTGTTGCCTATTCATATAGTAGCATTATCAAGTATAGACTCTAAATTAAAGGGAATCCAAATTGTTGGCAAAAGAGAAATAGCAGGGATGGTAGTGTATCTTGCTTTGGTTCCAATAAAAGAGGAATACAAAAAAGTTCTCCTCAAAATAGCATCATTACCTGAGGTTGAAGCAGTTACCAGGACAAACCCGTTTGAGCCGGTGGGTACATTTGAAGAACCAGACGCTAAGAATAGCATAACAACCAAAACGATACAGATCAGAATTCCGGAAATTAGGAGAAAGATAGATCTATCAAAATTAGAGAAGTTCTCGGTTAAAAAGCTCAAACTTCCAGAGATTATGAAGCTGAGAGAGAAAAGCCCCTTGAGAAGAGGAGAATTAAAGATCACAGAAAGGGAAAGCCTAAATATTGAAAACCCAATAAAACCAGCAGACTACTTTGCAATCTATCACCATGGTTCCTGGAATACATGGCTTAACTTGGGGATTACTGGAGCTGGAGTTAACGTTGCTGTTATAGACAGCGGCGTTGACTTTGGAAATCCAGATCTACAAGACGCCTATGCCGTGGAGACTAATCCATCCTCTCCATACTATGGCTGGCCAATAGCGTTTAGCGGGCACTCAATGATATGGTACTTGCTCTTCAACTACACGTTCCCAACATATATCTATTCGTGGTATGCTGATACCTCTATAGAGCTTCCATACTTCTTGGTATATGGAAATGTCAGCATCGGCTACAAGGGCAACTTTACCACAGTATTCACGTCAATGAGCTTGGCCAATATTGAAAATGATGCAGAAAGAGCGGCATTCATTAATGAAACTCTGGCATGGATGGGAGTTACAAACTCCAGCAAAATCTTGCTTGTTGACGATGATGGTGGATGGACCCTTGATGAGTTTTATACAGCAGCTCTTGACATCTTGGGATTAAACTACACAGTATATGAAGTCCCTTATGGTAGCAGCGGTCCAAATGCAACCGTTTTAAGTCAATATGACGCCGTTATATGGTTCACTGGGGATACCTATCAATATACACTGACCCAAAACGATACAGCAAACTTAATGGCATACTTGAACAATGGGGGTAAGCTTTGGCTTATAAGCCAAGACTTGCTTGAGGAGCTTCCGTTAAATGACACCTTTGTAACAGATTATCTCCACGTTGCTGGTGTTGACCCGGATTATCCGGTTCCAACAATAATAAAGATGGCAAATAATACCTACAAAGCTAAGTCAATATACTATGGGTTCTACGGAAGCCTTACAGATGCATTTGCTGATTTTGTATTTCCAGATAACGAATCACAAGTTCTTGCAGTGGGATATGAAGCAATCGTCGGTATTCAGTGGATTGATCCAGACACAGGAAATGTGACCCAAATAACTTACATGAAGTTCCCAATGAATGAAACCCTTGGAGTCCCGACAAAGAGTGGAATATTCCACTTTGGATTCCACCCGGACATTGCTCTCTGGGTTGACTGGAATGGGGGCTATATCATTGTAGCGGATCCAGAGAACGCTACAAAATATGATACAGTTTATGCTGACATAACACCTATGCTCGTAGATGCAGGAAGCATAACCTTGGAGTATCTTGACTTCAATGAGGATTCTGGTCATACTAAGGATAATCCTGTTATACAGGTTGACTTCTGGGACACATTTAATGACAGGTTTGGCCAGGATGGATATGCTGATCTTTCAGGCGGACTAATATACTTCATAGCTGATGGAGTTAATCCAATCCCATATGAAGATGTTGTTTCATCAAACTGGGGACTTCCAATGCCAATTCCAGAGAACGGTGACTTGGTAGCATTCATGATAGGCAATGTCTATGTTGCCGGTGGAGATCATGGAACATTATGTGCTGCTGCTGTAGGGGCAAGAGGTAGAACATTCTATGGTCTAACATTTGGTAATGCCATTGGTGCAAAGATAATTGCAGAAGGTTCACTCTACCAGGGAGGAAGCTGGATTGATTATGTGTTCTTTGCTGTTGAGGGCTATGATGGAATTCCAGGAACAGGAGATGAGGCATTAGTAGTTAGCAACAGCTATGGTGCTTCATCAGTTATTGCCAAAGGATACACATGGGATGACAGATTCCTCTACTGGATAACACACTTCTATGCTCCGCAGGTAAGCTTCTTCTTCGCTGCAGGAAACGGTGGTCCGGGTTACGGAACAGTTACAAGTGAGGGAGCTTCGCCAGGAGTTATAACAGTAGGAGCAGCAGTTGAATTTGGTTATAGAGCACTCTTTGGATATGACGATGGACCTTGGGGATACGAGCTTGCTAACTATGGAGACGTCGTATGGTTCTCAAACAGAGGTCCAAATGCCCTTGGACAGGTAGATCCAGATGTCTTAGCTGTCGGTGCCTATGCTCTCGGAAGCCTTCCACTAAATGAAGTTGGAGATGGTTTCTGGGCCAGCGATCTCTGGGCAGGAACGAGCTTAGCAACGCCTATGGCTGCAGGTATTGCTGCTTTGGTGTATGAAGCATATTATTCAGCTCATGGAACATGGCCAACAGCAGAGGAGGTTAAAGAGATACTCATGAGCACTACCAAGAACGTCAATCATGATGTCTTCAGTCAGGGTGCAGGATTTCTGGATGCCTACAGAGCTGTGCAGGCGGCATTAAACTTGGATGGAATAATTGTGTCACCATCAATGTGGCAAGCAGGAGAAACAGAGTATCCGGCATTTGCAAATGTCATTTATCCAGGAGATAGTGCTTCACATGTCTTTGAAGTTAGAAACATGAACGTATCAGCATCAAAGGACGTTGAAGTTTCTGCAGAGGTGTTCCAGAAGATTGGAGAAGTTGAGTTCAATGTGACCGGAAATTCCTGGTACATGTACAGGATTGATCCGTTTATACCAAACGGAACAGACCTCATGAAGATTACCCTTTACTTTGACTATGACTACTTCGATACTGAGAGGGACTATTCAGCAGATGCATTCCCATGGTTCAGAGTTTGGGATGTCACATATGTCTATGATCCAGAGTCAAATACAACAGTTCCTACATTTAACCTGCTTACACAGTCACTTAATGAAGGAACATCAATCTCTGCAACATTAGGAAATCCATTACAGAAGTTCCACGACGGTTTATATGTCCAGATCAGAGATGTTCTCAGGTACTATGGCAAGACAGACACTTATCCCGCCAAGCTCAAACTGGAGTTCTACAAGAGGGTGCCATGGGATTGGGTTGCCATTAATACAACAACTCTCACGGTACCTGCTAATGGAACTGCAACATTTATGGCTACAGTGACTGTTCCTCTCAATGCTTCATACGGAGTCTATGAAGGCGCAATCTACCTCAAGTACGATAGATATGAAACGACAATTCCAGTGAGCGTTGTTGTTGCATCACCGACACCGAACTTTGAGTTCGGAGGAAATACAAATGCGAGTGGTCTCTACGATAACAGCAATGTCTACGGACAGTTTGACTGGAGCTGGAGATACGAAAGCGGTGATTGGAGGTTGTTCTACTTTAACGTCTCAAATGCTCACAACATGACAAATGCTTACTTAATAGCAGATGTTTCATGGGATGGCATTCCAACCGACATAAACCTTCACCTCCTTGGCCCCGCAGAGGATGGCTCCTTGCTACCGTTCAGTGCCATATGGCCAGGAATATTTGGACCATACACACTGGCTGAAATTGGAAGAAGCATAGATGGCTATGTGGGTGCTGGAATGTTCAAGCTCTTCACGACAAGCGGTACAAGTAGGGAAGTTATCGCAGCACCAGCATCACCTGGGCTCCATGCATTGTGGCTTCACAATGTGCTCTTCGATGGCAAGCAGAGCTACAGGACATTCAGCGGAAAGATTGGCATGGCATCAGTTACTCCCGGCACATGGATGGAGAGCATTAACTCAACTGAAGGTAAGAAATCATTTATAGTCCATCTACCTTCGTCATTTGGAATGCTGAAGGCTACTGCAGCCGGATTAACAGCACCGATAATCTATAAAGACAAACTCGCGCCACCAACTGGATCTGCTGACTACTACACAGTTACAGTTAAGGATGCCACAAAGCTTAGTATAACGCTTACAAGCCTGTGGGACGACTTGGCTGGTGTTGACCTTGACCTTTACGTCTACTACAATGGACAGCTTGTGGGTGCATCCTATACATCAACAGCGGATGAAGGAGTCATTATTCAACTCCCAGCATCGGGTACATACACAATCGAGGTGTACTCATGGAACAACCCGACAACAAATGCAACCTATGACCTCAAGATTCTTGCAATTGAACAGGGAGATCTACAGGTCGAGAGCATCAAGGAGATAGCAGATGGTGTTTACAACGTTACAGTCAGCTACACTATGAGCAGTGACAAGTTTGAAAACGCAAATACATTCTACGGAACGATATACTTCGGCTATGATGCAGCCCCAATGCTTATAGAGGTTCCAGTTACCCTCTACAAGACAACCCCAGAGATTATTGAAGAATTTGGAACTGTTGTGATAATGCAACCATATGACCTGTCATTGAACTTGGTACCAAATGAGGAAATCGCTGAGATAGGTACAACATATACACTTACAACATTCGTATCTAACTATGGCCCATACGACGCAACAGAGGCTGTGGTAAATCTTTACAAAGATGGAGAGCTTATTGATCAAGTAAAGCTCCCAGAATTTGCTAAAGGAGAAGTGTATAAAGTTGAGTTCAATGTTCCAATCGATGACGCAGAACTTCATGAGTACATGGTAGTTCTTGAATCCCCATATGATGAGGAGAGCAACGTTGTTTATGTAAAGGGAGTTGATAAAGTTGAGTTCTCTACCTACAATACTGGAAATGCTACAGTGACGTCTTCATTCGGTGGGTATGCGGAAATAACAAGTACTGATGTCACAAACAGAAAGATAACAATTACCGTGGATGGTGACCATGGAGCAGTTGCAACATTACTTATAAATCTGCCAAAGGATCTTCACTACTACAGTGTGCATGTAACTGATGCAGACCTCCTAAGTAAAGAACTACTTACCACACCAAACTCACACATCTTGAAAGTCAGGATAAAGCTTCACTCACCAGCAACTGTGAACGTGGATTACATGACTACTGGAGAAGCATTACAAGAAATGAACTTCGTTTGGTATATGCTCTACCAGAGATACAGCATGAAATTCAATGAACTCTACAACAAGAGTATTGAACTTGGAATTGATAATGAAACCCTCCAGGAGGCACTTCACTATAAGGAGCTTGCGGAGGAGAGTTACAAGGAAGCATGGAAGTTTGGAAACCCACTCCAGGGATACATAAGATCGCTGCCGTACATGAGAAAAGCATACCTCAACATCAAGAGGGCAGTAGAAATCCTCAGCAAGGCTATAGAGGAAGCTGAAAGCTCTTGAATCCTTTCTTTCTCTTTTGGCTTTGCTTTTCTACTTCTCTATTGTTATCATTTGATAGCATGTTTTTTGACTAACGAAAACTTTATATTAAGTTCTACTAATAAAAGTTCAAAACACTACATGGGGGTGTGGTAATGCCGGCAACTTTTGCCCTTGTAATATTGGGTGTATTCCTCTTGCTGATGCTTGTTTTGAGCGTTAAAGTTATCAGACCATATCAGAAGGGTCTTGTTGAAAGACTTGGAAAGTTCAACAGAATCTTAGAGCCTGGAATTCACTTCATCATACCCTTTATGGAAAGGGTAAGGATAATAGACATGAGAGAACATGTTATTGATGTTCCACCGCAGGAGGTTATCTGTAAGGATAACGTCGTTGTTACAGTTGATGCCGTTGTGTACTATCAGGTTATAGACCCAGTAAAAGCTGCATACAACGTCAGCGACTTTCTCTTGGCTATCATAAAACTTGCACAAACAAACTTAAGGGCAATAATCGGTGAAATGGAGCTTGATGAAACGCTAAGCGGGAGAGATATCATAAATGCTCGCTTGAGGGAAGAGTTAGATAAAATCACTGATCGTTGGGGTGTAAAGATTACAAGGGTTGAAATTCAAAGAATTGATCCACCAAGAGACATACAGGAGGCAATGGCTAAGCAAATGACTGCTGAGAGAGAAAAGAGGGCAATGATTTTGATAGCTGAAGGTAAGAAGGAGAGCGCAATCAAGCAAGCTGAGGGTGAAAAACAGGCAAGAATCTTAAGGGCAGAAGGTATAAAGCAGGAGCAGATCCTTATTGCTGAAGGTCAAGCGGAGGCAATAAAGAAAGTTCTTGAAGCTTTGAAATTGGCTGATGAGAAGTACTTAACTTTGCAATACATTGAAAAGCTCCCAGAACTGGCTAAGTACGGTAACCTAATAGTTCCATACGACACAGAAGCGTTAATCGGCCTGTTAAGAGTCCTTCAAAAAGTCAGCAAAACAAAGCTGCCAGAGCCAAAAGAGAATCCACCTGAAGGTTCATCAAAGAATTCCCCAGCAGAAACAGAAAACGATAAAATGCGGAGAGGTTAAAGAAAATCTGGGAGTGATGTGTGATGGATTATTTCCCCATTTTACTTTTAATTTTAGGCTTGCTGATCATAGTTCTTGATATGATGGTTGCGGCATTTATAACTCCAATTGGAATAGCCTTTGCTGTTCTTGGGCTGTTGCTTGGATTGGGTGTGAATTTTAACGTTGCATTTGTGATATCCTTGATATCTGCAGTTATCAGCTATCAGCTCTTTGCACGGCTAATCAAGAAAGAAACCGTTGATATTGGAAAGCCCAAATACACCTTTGAGCTTAAAGGGAAGAGGGGAAAGGTAAAAAGAATCAAAGGGGATGAAGTCTGGGTCGAACTTGAGGGCGAAGAATGGCTCGCTAAGCCTCTCGATGATGTTAAAGAGGGAGACGAAGTTGTTGTGGTTGATGTTGATGGTGTAAAACTGATTGTTCGCAAGACTTGATTAGGTTTTTAAGTCTAATATCCCTTTTCTATTACAAGGTGGCTCAAATGAAAATATATGTGAAGGTGTATCGCGTTCAAGGTGAGGTTTTGCTGGCAGCATGTGATGAGGAATTAATGGGGAAAACATTCAGAGAGGGCGAGCTTAAATTGGAGGTTAAAGAGAGATTTTACAAAGGCGAGCTTAGAGATGTTGAAGATTTAGAAAAATTGCTGGAAGAGGCAACAATAGCGAACTTAGTTGGAGAGAGGTGTGTTGGTAAGGCAATCGAGCTTGGCTACATTGATAAAGATAGAGTGCTCTACATTCAGGGGGTTCCTCATGCACAGATGGCTAAAATGCTATGGTGAGACTTCAAAGGGGTGAGAGTTATGAGTGAACGCTTCTGCTATAGGTGCGGAATAAGCGAGAGTGAGGGAGGGCCTTTAATAGATGGGCTCTGTCAGGTCTGTTTTAGAAAAGAGAATCCGGTATTGGTAATGGAGGATGAAATCAACACTGAACTATGCCAGAACTGTGGAAGCTACAAGAAGAAAGGGGTGTGGGTGGATCCACAAAATTACGAGCTCGACCAGCTGATATTTGAAGTTGCTGAAAATGCCCTCCTTGAAAATATAACTTTAGATGAGCGTGTTAGAGAAATCAGGATTGTGTCAAGGGAGGAGCTTAATGAAATTGAAGAACTTCCAGTTGGGGTTGCATACTTAAGTTATGAACCAGTTAACTGGCACATTGATTATTTTCCAGCCATTGTGATTTATGAAATTGAAATTAAAGCTCGCATACATGAACTCCAAAGAGAACTGCACTATGAAAAGAAGACTGTTACAGTTTATGTAAGGCAGACGGTTTGTCCGAGATGTCAAAAGTTCCTTGGAGGCTACTTCGAGGCTATTTTGCAAGTTAGGGCTGAGGACAGAGAACTGACTAAGGAGGAGAGAGACGAAATTGTGAAGCTTGTTCAAGAAAAAGTGGACGAGATAATGAGGAGAGACAGAATGGGATTCATTCAGGACACGGTCGAGCTTGAGGAGGGTATTGATTTTTACATGGGCTCTACAAGATCGGCAAGAAAACTTGCTCAAGCGATAAGAGACAGATATGGCGGGACAATAAGCGAAGCTTACGAACTTGTCGGTCTCGATAGACAGACAAGCAAAGAAGTTTATAGGACGAGTGTAAGTGTCAGGCTTCCTAAGTTTAGGAAAGGGGACATCGTCAGTGACAAGAATGGGAACATATATCGTGTTGAAGAAGTCAACGGAAAGGGAATGAACCTTACAAACCTATCAACACATGAGAGTGAACACAAAGACTGGAAGACTATAAAGAGAGAAAGGGTAGAGTTAGTTGAACACGAGAGAAAGGAAGCCATGCTCACGAGTTTAACCCCTAAAGAAGCTCAGTTTATGGACATGGAGAGCTATGAGACGTTTGAAATCGAAAGACCAGAGATTGACTTAAAAGAAGGGGAGATTTATAGGCTTGTAAAAATTAAAGGCAAATATTACATTGAGAGTAAAAAGGAATGATTTCATAACGTTTATAATCTCTGCACTTTCTCTTTTTCTTGGGGGATAAAATGAGAGTTATAGGAGTTGATCCAGGAACAAGGAGCTTTGATGTTATTGGTCTCAAGGATGGAAAGATAAAGCTCGACTTAAGCTTTCCAAGCGAAGTTGTTGCCGAAGAACCCAGCAAAATTGTAAAAGCCATTGAAGAGTTCAACGCTGACATAATAATCGGTCCTTCCGGCTACGGAGTTCCGCTGAAGCACATCAGCGAGCTAACTGAAAGGGACAGATTTGAGATGACGCTCGTTAGAGAAGAGGAGATGAAGCAAATCCCTGTTTTAATTGGCCTTCAGAAGATGGTCAACGAGATGAAAGAAAAAGATATGAATGTTTGGTTTATTCCCGGGATAATACACCTCCCAACGGTGCCCGAATTTAGGAAATATAATAAGATTGACATGGGAACTGCAGATAAAATGGCGATAACTGTTTTGGCGATCTACGATCAGGCTAAGCGCCTGGGCATCTCCTATGAAGAGGTTTCATTCGCCCTGCTTGAGGTTGGCTTTGGCTACAACTTCGCTGGGGCGGTTGACAGAGGAAGGATAGTTGATGGAATTGGTGGGACTATCTTTCCCGGCCCAGCATTTGTCAACAGCGGTGCTCTGGACGGGGAAGTTGCCTATCTGGTTGGTGAGATAAAGAAGTGGCATCTCTTCTATGGAGGGGCTTCAATAATAGCAGCGGGTGAGATTTTGTCTCCAGAAGAGTTCGCCAAGCGCTTGGATGAGGAAAGCTTTGCAAAAGCATGGGAAGCGATGAAAGACGGCTTTGTAAAAGCCATAGCGAGTGAATTGACGGTTATTGAAAAACCGAAGGAGATAATTCTCTCTGGAAGACTCATGCGCATCAGAGAGCTCAGAGAAGACGTTAAGGATCTCTTCGAGGAAAAGTTTGGTTTGCCTGTGGTTAAGCAGAGAGGTTTGGAAGGAAAAGCCAAAGAAGCTGCCCAGGGAAGTGCAATAATCGGCGATGGCCTCTTGGGAGGTCAGTTTAAGGATTTAATCGAACATGTTGAGATTAGAAAAGCCAGAGGAAGCGTTTTAGATTATGTTAAGTTTCCTCTGAACCTTTAGCTTTTCTTAACCTTTTTAAACCTTTGGTTTTGAACCTTTAGCGGTGAAGAAAAATGAGTAGGAGAGTTGTTATCATCGGTGGTGGAGCTGCTGGAATGAGTGCCGCTTCAAGGGTCAAGCGTTTAAAGCCCGACTGGGATGTTAAAGTCTTTGAAGCAACTGAGTGGGTGAGTCATGCCCCTTGTGGAGTTCCCTACGTTGTTGAAGGAATTTCCCCAAAAGAAAAACTGATGCACTATCCCCCAGAATTCTTCAGAAAGAAGAGAGGAATTGATCTGCACTTAAATGCTAAAGTTGTGGAAGTTGAGCAAGGACAAGTCAGGGTTCAGGAAAAAGATGGTGAGCATAAATATGAATGGGACTACTTGGTTTTTGCTAACGGAGCTTCACCAAAACTTCCACCAATTGAAGGGATTGACTTAAAAGGAGTTTTTACTGCAGATTTGCCCCCCGATGCAGTTGCGATAAGGGAGTATATGCAGGAATACGATGTTAAAGATGTTGTTGTGATTGGGACTGGATACATAGCACTGGAAATGGCCGAGGCGTTTGTAGCTCAAGGAAAGAATGTAACGCTTATTGGGAGGAGTGAGAGGGTTCTAAGAAAAAGTTATGATAAGGAGATCACAGACATAGTCGAGGCAAAGCTTAGGGAGCACCTTAACTTACGTTTGCAAGAGCTGACGATTAGAATCGATGGAAAAGAAAGGGTTGAAAAAGTTGTTACTGATGCAAATGAGTACAAAGCTGATTTAGTTGTGATAGCAACGGGAATAAAGCCAAACATTGAGCTGGCAAAGCAGCTTGGTGTTAGGATTGGAGAAACTGGCGCAATATGGACCAATGAAAAGATGCAGACAAGCGTTGAGAATGTTTATGCGGCTGGGGATGTCGCTGAAACAAAGCATATAATCACTGGAAGAAGGGTTTGGGTTCCTTTAGCTCCTCCAGGAAATAAGATGGGGTATGTTGCCGGTAGCAACATAGCAGGAAAAGAAATTCGTTTTCCTGGTGTATTGGGAACTTCAATAACGAAATTCATGGACCTGGAAATCGGGAAGACGGGTTTAACTGAAAGCGAGGCATTGAAAGAGGGCTATGATGTTAAAACAGCGTTCATTGAAGCAAGAACAAAGCCCCACTACTACCCTGGCGGGAAGAAAATCTGGCTCAAGGCAGTAGCGGATAAAGAAACCAATAGGCTCTTAGGGCTACAGGCAGTTGGTTCAGATGTATTGCCAAGGATTGATGCATTTGCGGTAGCTCTACAAGCTGGCTTTACTGTGAAAGACCTATTCTTTGCCGATTTGGCATATGCTCCCCCATTTGCACCAGTGTGGGACCCACTGATCGTGCTGGCAAGGGTTTTGAAGTTCTGACTTACCATTTTCACTTTTTATGGATTTTCTGATTTTTGTCCAATAAATTTTATTGTGAAAATTTTTCATCGAAAGATTTTTCAGATAGAAGCTTATAGGTTCGATGAGGTGGATATCTTGAAATCCAAGGTTGCAGAGAGAGAATTTCCCGTCCACTGGCAGTTCCTTAATGAAGTTCTGAAAAACCCTCAGCTCGTTGTTAGACATTTTCCGTACTTTGATAACACAGAAGTGCGCGATGGGAAACTCTATGTAAAATTTAAAGTTCCCAAATTCCTTTTTAATTTTGGATTTGAGTTTAAGCTTGAGGCTGGATTTGAAGAGAATAAGTGCATTTACACATTTAAGGGTGATAAGGGAATTCTAACGATTACGTTTGAGTGTTTGGACAACAAGCTTAGAGTGGAAGCGAGCTGGTCGGGATTTGGGGAATTCATGATGGGTAAGAACCTTGAAATATTTGCAAACGGCATAGCTGACTCTATTAAAAACTTTTGCCAGAGCCAAGCAAGAGTTTATGAAAAATGCGAGATATGTAAAATTGGAGAAAAAATCAAAGCTCATGTCAAAGATTTAATACCTTCAACTTTACCCTCCCTCCTGATGAGGCTGTATCTATCAAGTGGTAGTACCAATATTGAAATTGAAGGAAAAGCGTTGGATAGGAAAGATACATTTAGGGCATATATAAAAGATGGAAAGCTGGTTCACTTTACATTCTCTTCAGAAGAGGGGGCAATTGCTCTTGATATGAACATTGATTTAAAAGAGCTTGAAAAGGAAAGAGAGGTTTTTGAGGATATTCCCCTTTCAGGTGAGTTTGAAATTACAGCGTTTCCCTCAGATTTCAAGCTTCCTAAGGCTTAATAGACTCAAGAGAGCGAAGAGTGAAGATGCTCCAAAGTTTGCTGTAAACCCGCCGGCGTAAACTAAAAATCCACTTAAAAAGCTTCCTATTATGTATCCGAGTGAGTTAATTAAGTTAAATGTCCCCATTGCCGTTCCTTTTTCTCTTTCACCAGCAAGTTTTCCAACAATTGAGGTTGAGGAGATGCTTATGAATGACCATGAATAGCCAGCAAGGAAGTATGAAAGAAATGCTAATGGAAGGAGATACGGGAGCATAAATGTCCCTATGAGGATGGTCGCAATCCCAATCAGCCTCAAGGCTATACCCTCCTTTAAAACCTTCAGCTTGTCTCTGTTTTCAAGCATCAATCCAACCTTTAAGTACATAAAGGCTGAAACTGAAGAGTTGAGTATTGCAGCCAAATAAATATATCTTCTCTCAAAACCATTTTCTGCCAACAATACTGGAAACTGCGAGAAATACATCCCGACAGATATCCAGAATAAGAATGATGCAAAGTAAAACTTTCCAAATTTTGGCTTTCTGAGATTTATGTGCAGCATAAATGTTGGCACATAGCGTATTTTTTCAACTACATAGTTGCCGAAAATTCTGATGCTCTTTCTATTCACATAAATTGGAATCTCCCTAATTGTTTTGGCTCCCCAGATTAGTGATGGAATGTTGAGGATGGCAAAGAGTAGCAAGAGTTGCCTTATTGTGAGGTATTGAGATAAGACGAATCCCAGACCAAGCCCAAAAACCCATGCCCAGCCGCTTATTTCATTGAACTTTCCTATTCCATAATCCCAGCTGTGCTTCCTAACACTTCTGAGAACGAGGACGATTGGAACGGAAAGTGTTGAGGCTAAGAAAAAGGAGTAAACGGCATTGAGTATGATGAATTCAGCTGGGCTGTTTGCAAATGAGAGGACTGTTAGGAATATGCTCACACTGAAGAATCCAAATAGAATGAATATCTTCCTCCTCAAAGTTCTATCGCTCAGCTTCCCCCAGAACAAGCTGCCAATCATTGAAGATAAGCTTGCAAGAGAGTTCATTATTCCGACCATCTGAGCATTTCCACCAAGCTGAAGGAGGTATAAGGGCATTAGGATCGAACTCCCACCGGTTGAAATCTTGAAGGGTATAAACGAATAAAACCACTTAGGAACCTTTGATATTCCATAATATCTATGGGAGACCTTTTTTGCATGCATTGTGGCGTTTATTCTTTGACTCATTTCAAACCACCACGAGGCTGGTGAAGAGCAGGTTTTGGTTTATAAAGGTTGCTGAAAAGAAGAGGGCTTTGATGAACACCAATATTCATTTCCTTGCTGGGAAATAAAGAAGAAGGGGCTTTAAAAGAGGAACTGGCTATTTTCTTGCTGTAATCTCCTCATTGGATTTGATTAAAGTATCAAAACTTCAATCAGAAGCAGTTATAAACAGTTGTTGGATTAAAGATTGAAAGGGGTGGGACTATTGAAAAGTAACGTGATATGCTATAAACCCATTGGCATTATTCACACTCCATTTAAAGAGCCAAAAGGAGTTCCAATACAGCCTTCTGCAGCAAGAGGAATTGAGGGAAAAGTAGAAGTCTTTCCAGAATATGTCCAGGGTTTGAAAGACCTTGAGGGATTTTCGCATGTAGTTTTAATTTACCATTTTCATCTGGCAAAACCCGGCAGTCTGTTTGTCAAGCCTTATATGGACGATGAGTATCATGGAGTCTTTGCCACCAGAGCCCCAAGTAGGCCCAACCCAATAGGTCTCTCTATAGTGAGGCTTGTCAAAGTTAGAGGGAATACACTTCACGTTAAAGACGTTGATATAGTGGATGGAACGCCTCTCTTGGATATCAAACCTTATGTCCCGGATTTCGACGTTAGAGAGGTTGAAAGAATAGGCTGGCTTGAAAACAATATTCATAAACTTTCAAAGGCGAGGGATGATGGGAGGTTTATAATAGAGTAAATAATAAATTGAAAATCTTTTAATACCAAATTGGTGTCCCATATGGTCAGTATGCTCTTCCACCAATACCACCTCTAACCTCACGGCATCATCATTGCATCCAAGGAGCGTTCCTTAGAATGAAAAATTGATAAGCGGGATCAAAACATTCGTTAAGGGATGATAAAATAAGCTTCAAGCTTAGAATGTGAGTGTCGCCTCTTTGCAAAGTTAGGGATTTCTCTGCTGATATTATGGATGCGATACAATTCATACATATATTGACTTTGCCTTTCTTTGAACTCTCAGTTGTACATGTTGCCTTCAACTGGTCTGCAATTCCGCAGGCTTATGCAATAAGTTTATATTTTATTAGGTTTACCTAATTTTTGGTGAGGAAATGAGGAAGCTTAGGATAGCGTTTGGGATGGAAAATGAGGGAAAGCTGACAGATGGTCACTATGGGGACTCAGAGTTCTTTTTGATCTACGAAATCTTAGAAGATGGAACTGTAAAGCTCTTGGAAAAGAAACCAAACAGAGCTAAGAAGATGGAGGAGCATGAAAGTGAGCACGGTGATCTGAGGAAGTTTAGGGTTGTTATTGAGCAGCTGGAAGACGTGGATGTGCTGGCGGCGTTCAGAATGGGCCCTAACTTTTTGAGAATCAGAGACCAGAGCAATAAAGTTGCATTCTTTACGAGTACGAGGGATCTAAATTTAGCACTTCAAAGGGTTATTGAAAGCTTTGAAGAGCTTTGGAAGCAAGTTGAAGAGAAAAAGTCAAAGCATACTTGAATTTTCAGCTTTACTTTTTTTGTTTTGTTCAACTTCACAAATCTATTCGAAATCTTTATACACCATTAGGTTCACCTAATTTCGGTGAAAGTTAATGATAGCATTTGGCCCCGTTCCATCTCGCAGATTAGGAAAAAGCTTAGGTATAAACAACATTCCGGATAAAGTATGCTCATATGCTTGTGTTTACTGCCAAATTGGAAGAACAATCAGGATGGAAGTTAAAAGGAAGACATTTTATAACCCAGAGCTGATTCTCAAGGAAGCTAAAGAAAAACTTGAAAAAGCCAGAGCAAAAGGAGAGCACGTTGATTATATCACATTTGTTCCAGATGGTGAACCGACTTTGGATATTAACCTTAGAAAGGAAACAGAGTTGCTGAAAGAACTTGGAACTCCTTTGGCAATTCTAACAAACTCTTCCCTAATCTGGAGGGAAGATGTTAGAGAAGATTTATTGGAGTTTGATTTTGTCTCTCTAAAGCTTGATGCTGTGAGTGAGCAACTGTGGAGAAAAATTGACAGACCACACAAAAGCTTAAAGCTCAATGAAATCCTTAATGGAATGCTCGAATTCAGAAAAGAGTTCAAAGGAAAACTTGTAACAGAGACTATGCTCATCAATGGAGTTGATTATGGAGACGAATTTGAGAAGATTTCCAAGTTTCTGAAGAAGCTTGAACCAGATATAGCTTACATAGCTATTCCAACGAGGCCCCCAGCGGAGAGGTGGGTTAAGCCAGCTAGTGAGGAGACGATAAACAGAGCGTTTCAGATTTTTGCTGAGGCTTTAGGAAGTGACAGAGTGGAGTATCTCATTGGCTATGAGGGAAATGCATTTGTTTTTACTGGGAATGTTGAGGAGGATTTACTGAGCATAACAGCTGTCCACCCGATGAGAGAAGATGCCGTTGAAGACTTTCTTAAAAAGGCCAATGCAGATTGGAGCGTTGTTGAGAAACTTTTAAAAGAAGAAAAAATCATTGAGCTTGAATATGAAGGCAGAAAGTTTTACATGAGGAAGCTCAAGAGCAGAAATCTTTAATTATGTTCTATCTGAGATACATAATCTGGAAGGTGATGTCCCCTGATAGCTCTCATATCATTCCTGCTGGTTGTTCTTATTTCAATCATAATTGTTAGAATTGGAACGGTTGCATTAGAGATGACTGGGCTCTCAAGAGATGTTGCAGCTTTTCAGGCTCAGTCTGCCTTTTCTGGAACAGGTTTTACAACATCTGAGTCGGAATATGTGGTTTCGCATCCAATACGAAGAAAGATAATCAGAATTCTAATTTTTCTGGGCAGTGCAGGAATAACTTCGGCTATAGCTACTCTTGTGTTGACATTCATTGGCAAAAGTGCTGAAGAGGTTAAGCAGAATTTTGTCATACTTTTGAGCGGTTTATTGATTCTGTACTTTTTTGTGAGATCTAAATGGATAGATAAAATGATGAGAAAGGTGATTCGGAGGCTTCTTAATAGATTCTTCCCTTCACTTAAAATCTATGACTACAATCAGCTCTTGGGTATAAGTCGAGGGTACTCAATTGGTCAGATAAAAGTTAGAAAAAGCAGTTGGCTTGCAAATAAAACTTTAAGGGAACTGCAATTAGATAAAGAAGGTGTTCTAGTTCTTGGAATTTACAGAAAAGTAGGAGAAAAAGAGGTTTATCTTGGTGCTCCAAGCGGTGATACAAAGATTCTCCCTGGAGATTTGGTTGTTCTTTATGGGCCCGAGGAGGTTATATTGAACCTCTCGAAGAGGGTTAAAGGAATCAAGGGCAAGATTGAGCATGAAGAAGCAGTCGAAAAAGCTAAGATTAGGGCAATGCAAGAAGAAATGGAGCTTAAAGGTGAGTAATGATGTGTGAATATGTATATGAAAATGGTCAGAAGTGCAGGACAAAGCCTCTTAAAGGTTCCAATTTCTGCTCACTGCACATTCCTTATGAGGAGGGGGAATTGTTATATGGGGAGAAAATCAAAGAGATAAAGAAGAAAGCTTTTCTCAAGAAGATAAGGAGAGGGATTACATATTTTGAGGGTGTTTATCTCTATGATGTTCGGATTTCAGACCTTAAAATTGAGCAGACGATAGTCTTTAAGAATTCAAAAATAAAAACCCTTATAGTGGATAGCTCAGAAATTGGGGGTCTCACGATTTATGGATCATCAATCGAGAGAATAATCATAGTTAAAACAACTTTAAAAACTCTCATGATAACCAGATCAAACATATTCGGGTTTAATGCCCTTGAAGTGAACTTTTCAGGTTCTATTTATCTTAAAAACAGCGAAATCAGGTACATCATGATGAACTCATTTCACTATACCAAAGGTGAGGAGAAGCCAAGTGAAGAGGAATATGGGGAAAGGAGCAAGGCTTACGGCAGGGTCGAGCTGACAAATTTAAGTGGTGTGAGAAGGATTGGAATTAATTCGAGATATCCTCTTTTAAGGCAAATTCTTGAGGAGCATGGTATTAAGGTTAGCGATATCTCAAGAAAGCACGCCAAGGCTGAGATACTTGCTATAAGCGGGGTTCAGTTCGATGAAAATCCAAGATTTAAGCGACAGGTCAGGATTTTGCTCAGAGCATTCAACGGGCAGCTTTTAATGGAAAATCTTGAAATTCCCGGCCATGTTCAGGTAACCCAGAGCAAGATTAAGCTACCGGAGTTTGTGCATGTTAGAATTTTGAATAACATAATTTTTAGGAAAGTGCGCTTCTACAGTGACACCACTTGGAATTTGACTGTTCTGCCAAATCTTGTGGCAGAGCTGGATGTGGAAGGCTTTATGCTTTTGGAAGACTGCCAGTTTAATAATCCTTACATTGAAGAAATCTTTTACAGATTGGCGAGAACCTCATGGGAAAGAGGAGGGGATAAGGATAAAGCAGATGAATACTATTACAAGGAAATGGTTGCGAAAAGGAAACAGCGAATGACTGCGTATAGGAGAGGAAAGAGAAAAATTTTTCTGATCGAATCATATGTGGAGTGGCTTTTGGCGGATCTCACATGCAAATATGGCACCACTTGGAAGAGACCAATTGTAATCTGGATTATCACTGTGAATATAATCTTCCCGATACTCTTTTACATCACAAAAAGTGTTGAGGGAAGTGGAGTACCTTTGAAGTCTTTTTTAGATTATGTTTACTTCAGCATAGTCACCGCAACGACACTTGGTTATGGAGACCTGCATCCTGTTGGAATCGGAAGAGTTCTGGCTTCTGGTGAGGCTATATTTGGAATGTTCATGTGGGCAGTGCTGTTAACAGTTTTCGCCAGGAAGTACATGAGGTGAAAAAATGAGGATAGGCCTAATAATCAACCCAATAGCTGGAATGGGAGGAAAAGTTGCCCTAAAAGGCACTGATGGAGTTGTCGAAGAAGCGATAAGGAGGGGGGCTAAGCCAACGGCATTAGATTTGGCTAAGCTATTTTTAAGTGAGCTTTCACATTATGATGAATCTAAGAACATAGAATTCTTCACAGGCCCTAAAGAGCTTGGTGAATACGCCCTTAGAGAATTTAATTTTTCTTTTCAAGTCCTTAAGCACAGAGAAATTAGTTATAGAGAGATTTTTGGAGTTAGGATTCCTGATACCACGAGTGAAGACACAAAAACCTTAGCAAAGTTGATGGCAGATAAGGTTGATATTTTGGTTTTTGCAGGGGGAGATGGAACTGCGAGGGATGTATATTCGGCAGTTAATAGGAAAGTTCCAATCCTTGGAATTCCAACAGGAGTAAAAATGTTCTCCGGAGTTTTTGCTTCATCTCCTGAGGATGCTGCTAAACTGTTAATTGAATTCCTTAAGGGAAGTGCTCAAATTGTTGAGCGCGAAATTTTAGATTTGGATGAAGATTCGTATAGAAAAGATGAGGTAAGAGTAAGGCATTATGGTATGGCATTAACTCCTTATCTTGAAACCTTGGTTCAGGGTTCGAAAGAACCGACAGCTGTTGATGAAAGTGAAGAGCTTGAAGCTTTGGCTGAGGCTATTGTTGAAGAGCTGGAAGATGGGGTTTATTTTCTGGGGGCAGGTTCGACAGTAAAAAAGATAAAAGACAAGCTTGGCATTGATGGGACTCTTTTGGGAGTTGACATTGTTGAAATTAAAGATGGCAAAGCTAAGCTTTTAGTCAAAGATGCTCAAGAAAAGGATTTGCTGAGGTTCATTAATAGAAATCCAAAAATAATTGTCACCATTGTTGGAGGAGTCAATTTCCTCTTTGGAAGAGGCAATCAGCAGTTCTCTCCGGATGTTCTCAGACATATCCCAAAAGAGAACATCATTGTTGTTGCAGCTCCATCAAAAGTAGAAAAGCCAATAAGGGCATATACAGGTGACAGGGAAGTTGATAAAAAACTTAGAGGGTATATCAGGGTGAAGATAGGCCCGTGGAGAGATAGAATTGTGAAGGTCATTTAGCCTTCTATTCAAAGACGAGTGTACCAATATCCGTTTATACATGGAGCGCTTAGTTAAAAATGGTGGTCTGTGTGAAATACAGCAAACTTGCTGTTGAACTGCTTAAAGGAGCGGAGCAGGTAATCTATTATGATCCGGTTTATCACGGCAGAACACTGAAGATATTTGGTATTGACAATGATCCGACAAAACTGGTGAAGTACTTGGCAGATAAATACCTTGAGAAGGATTATGGAATAGTAATCTTTGATACCACAGGTGATTATCCAAAGGAAGGCTTTGAGAGCATAATAAAAATTGAAGATGGAAAACCCACAGGTCTTGATCCGATAAAAATGGCTGAGGAGGGGATAATAGACGATCCCTACACGGCGGTAACAATAGTTCAAACAATCTATGAGCTGGACAGGAGTCTAACGGAAAAGCTTTATGCTGATGTTCTGTTCGGCAAAATTGAAAGCGTTTCTCAGGCAGCTTCATCTGAGGAAAAATACGGAGAGGTAATCAGAGAAAGCTACACTGTCCTTGATGAGGAGTTTTTTCAGGGAAGCACCCCCAATTTTGGAAACTCTATTCTTGTGGATCTCAGTGGTGCACACAGCATCACAATTGTTGGCATGGCGTTTCTCATTGTTGCAGCAGTTGTGCGGAAAAGGAGACACGTCTTTATAGGTCTGGATGACGCGGCGGTGCTAAGCTATACTCCAGCCGGAAGTGCTGCTATCCCCCTTCTAACTCAGCCAATGAGAGGAAGGGTAACGGTGCTGGCAACAAGATATACGGTTGAGTCAATTCTCAATATCTCAGGACCAACACTTGTGCTGTATACTGATCCTGATATACAAAGCTTGATTTATGAGTCAAATGGCGTTCCTCCAGGTGCTATGAGAAAGAGAGTACTTAAGGGAGAAGGGGCTTTTATCTGGAGAACTCCAGAGACCATAAATGTCGAAGAAGGTGAGCTTCTGATTTAATTTTTCTTTTTCTTATCAATTTCAAAGAGGAAAATACCAAAATAAAATACAAGAGGTCAGAACAGGGCTCCATATTTATAAAAGATGTGACATGTTCCCTCATATGAAACCATACATGGTCCAACTGGATTCCTTGGAGTACAGGTCTTTCCAAAATGAGGACAGTCAGGAGGTAGCGCCAATCCCCTGAGTATAACTCCGCAGAGGCATCCCTTCTCCAAGTCAGGGAGTTTTGGGACTTCAGCGTCATAATAGCTTCTTATCTCCAGGTTTCTGTATTCATTTTTAAGCTCAAGCCCGCTCTTTGGAATCACTCCTAAAGCTCTCCACTTTGCATCAACAACTTCAAAGAACTTGTTTATCAGCTTCTGAGCTTCAACATTTCCATCATATTTTACAACTCTTGTGTATTCGTTCTCTATTTTTACCTCTCCTTTCCTTATCATTCTCAGGAGCATTAAGATTCCCATCAGCACGTCAACGGGTTCAAAGCCAGCAATAACTTGGGGAATTCCATACTCTGTTGTGATGTACTCCCAGCCTTTGACACCTATTATTGTGGAAACATGACCCGGATCAATTAGTCCATCAAAGGCTGTACCTTGTCTAACTAACACTTCAACGGCGGGAGGTGTTAATCGGTGGACGGAATAAATCTTAAAGTTCTCCACATTTTCTTCAACGACTGCATTAAGCATTCCGGCAGCTGGTGCGGTTGTGGTCTCAAAGCCGGGAGAGAAATGAACAACCAGCCTGTCTGGATTGTTTTTGGCAATTTTATACGCATCATAAATTGAATAGACTATTCTGACGTCATATCCCTCACTTCTTAAGTCGGCAAAACTTCCCCTTGGCGTGGGAATTTTATACATGTCACCAAATGTCGTTAGAATGATTCTCTCCCCTTCCTCGTAGGCTTTCCTCATTATCTCCTGCATCCTCACGATGTCCTCAACGGGGGTTATGCAGACGGGACAGCCAGGCCCGCTGACGATTTTAACGTTTTCCGGCAAAAGTGAGCGGATTCCGCTCCTTGTTACCGTATCCTCATGGGTTCCGCAGACGTGCATGATTTTAACTACCCTTCCTATTTTTCCAGCCTCCTTATGAATAAGCCTTGTTATCTTTTGAGCAAGTTCTTTGTCTCTAAAAACGCTAAAGGCTTCCATCTTCATTCCTCCATTGCTTTTAGGACTTCTTCCCATGCTTGCAGAATCTCCTTTGCGGTTTTATCATCCAGTTTTTCTATTGCAAAGCCCGTGTGCACAATCACATAATCACCAACTTCAACGTTTGGAAGCAAATCTAAACGAGCCTCTCTCTTTACACCACCGAAATCAACGATTGCAACTTTCCCTTTGATTTCAAGAACCTTAGCTGGGACTGCTAAACACATAACCTTCACCCATTTTCTGTTTGGTAAAGGAGTTTATAGATGTTTTTGAAACTTTGTGTTTAAAACCAATAACACCATGTCTGCGAATATCGTTGGATTCGGTGACAATTCTCCTCTTTCTTTGAACCTTTAGTTAAACACCCTCTGTTTTAAAAAGCGTTAAAAATTGCCATTTTAATTCTCATTTGATAATACGAAATCTAAAATCAGTAGCACAAATGGTGGTGAAATTTATGAAGGGTAGCAAAAAAGTTTTGGCTTTGCTTGTGATGTCAGTTTTAGCTCTCAGTGTATTTAGTGCTGGCTGTATAAATCAGGGTTATCAGACAGAAACAACAAGCAAGGTTACAGCTAAATCCTCCCCCACCCAAAGCATCCAGGAGCAGAAGCCTGAAACAACTACGAGCAAAGCCAAATATCCAATAACGCTTACGGACTTTGCCGGCAGGAAAGTGACGATAGAAAAGCCACCTGAGAGAGTTATTGTTCTAACAAGCTACTGGGCTGAAATTTTGTGTATCCTTGGGGTTCAAGATAGGATTGTGGGCATTGGAAAGTACATTCCTTACGATCCGTATATTCCAGATGATGTTAAAAAGAAGCCCGTAGTGGGGAGCAGCTTCAAAGGCTTGAACTGGGAAACCGTTGCAAGCTTGAATCCGGATTTGATAATCGTGGACTGGTATGGAGGAAAGTACAAAGACGCTGAGACGATTAAGAAAGCTGAAGAGCTCGGAATACCTGTTATAGCCCTGAGTGCAAAGAGTGTTGAAGATAATATTAAGGTTGTTGAGATTTTAGGAAAAGTTTTCGGAAAAGAAGAGAAGGCTGAGGAACTTGCAAGCTGGATGAAGGAAAAGCTGGATGAAGTTAACAAAATAGCCAGTCAGATTCCGGCAGATAAGAAAAAGAACGTTCTTCTTATAAGCGCTCCGAAGGACATAGGCGGTCCAATCACCGTCTATGCAAAGGGAAGCGCATGGGCAAGCATCGTTGAGCTCGTTGGTGCTCACAACTTGGCTTTTGACAAGGAGTTTGACACCCAGTGGCCAAAGCTCGACTTGGAGAAGATAATAGCCTACTGGGGAGACAAAGCCGATGTTATAATCGTAACCTCCTTTAGCCAGGATAAGCTTGAGAAAGCAGTTAACGACATTAAAAATGATCCAAGATGGAGAGAGATTAAAGCTGTAAAAGAAGGTCATGTTTATGGCATTTTAGCTGGCTCTAAAGCCTTCTTAGACTGGGGGCCGAGAATAATAGTCGGAGTTTACCAAATGGGCGGACTAATTTATCCCGAGTATTACCCAGAGTGGAAGCCAATAGCAAAAGAGCTGCTTGAAAACTTCTATGGGGTTAAATACGAAGCCTCAATAAGTGTCATGGACTCAATGGGGAGAAAAGTAACCCTCGAGAAAGTTCCGGAGAGGGTAATCGTTCTGAGTAGCTATTGGGCTGAAGTTATGTACTGCTTGAGAGTTGCAGATAAGATAGTGGGGATTGATAAGTACACACCATATGACCAGTTTTTACCCGAAAGCATTAGAGAAAAGCCCAAGGTGGGCTCAACTTACAGCGGGATAAACTGGGAGACCGTTGCAGGTTTGAATCCAGATTTAATAATCATGGGACGGTGGAAAGGAAGTTTTACCAAAGGTGAGCAGGAAGTTATTGAGAGGTCAAAAGAACTTGGAATCAAGGTTCTTGCATTTGGAATTCCCGACTCCAATGTGACAGGAACAAAGATGCCCTACGAAAACATCAGGATAATAAGAGTCCTTGGAAAGATTTTTGACAAAGAGAGAAAAGCCGAAGAGCTTGCGAGCTTCTTGGAAAAGTACTACAACGAAGCTTTGGATATAGCAAGCAAGATACCAGCAGACAAAAAGAAGAATGTCCTTATAGTCTATGGTTCATCGATAGTTGGAAAATATGCTACCGGTGCAATAAGCATCTCCTATAAGGGCTCAGCATACGCTGAAACCGCTGAGCTTGTAGGGGCGTACAACGTTGCATTCGACTACAACTTCTCAACGCAGTATCCAAAGCTTGACTTGGAGAAGCTCATAGCCTACTTTGGAGATAAGACAGATGTTCTGATAGTGGTTGACTGGGATGCAGAGAGGCTCAAAGAAGCTGTGGAAAAGATAAAGAGCGACCCTGCATGGCAGGAAATTAAAGCTGTCAAAGAAGGGAACGTCGTTGGAATATTGGTGAGCTCTTGGTCAAAAGATGCTGTAGCGTTATATGGGCCAAGATTCATCACCGGAATCTATGCTTTTGGACATGCAATTTACCCGGAATATTACCCAGACTGGAAGCCGATATACGAAGAGCTTCTCAAGAAGTTCTACGGCATGGAGGGCTGATTATGAAAAGGCTCCTCTTTCTTTTCCTTTTAGTTTCTCCAATTTTTGCGTTCTTCATAAGCCTGTGCATTGGAGCTTATCATATTCCTCTCTCTGCCATTGTGGATATGGTGGTGTTAAAGACCCTCCAGCTTATTTCTGGAATTTTGGCTAAAATAACTTTTGGAAGAATTGATTTCGCTGTTCAAATCCCCTATCCAAGTGTTTATCAGACTATTCTTTTCAAAATAAGACTCCCAAGGGTTATTTTAGCGATGATTGTTGGTTCTGCTTTAGCACTCTCTGGAGCGGTTCTTCAGGCTATATTTAGAAATCCCCTTGTGAACAGCTATATTTTGGGGATCTCAGCAGGAGCAGCTTTTGGCGCTGCTTTGGCAATAGGACTTTCCTTAAGCTTGGGCGTCACTCCCCTGGCGTTTGTCTTTGCTATACTCGCTGTGTTCTTGACAACTTCTCTGGCCAAAATCGGTGGAAGGATAACCCCTGTTTCGCTCGTTCTTGCTGGAGTAATTGTTAATGCATTCTTTTCTGCCTTAACATCCCTGCTGAAGTTTTTGATGGAGCATGAAAAGCTGGCGAGCGTTGTTTACTGGCTCATGGGGAGCTTTGCAGATGCCGACTGGCATTCAGTCAAGATAGCTTTTCCCGTAATCTTTCTTGGGTGTTTGTTGGTTTACCTAATGCGCTGGCAACTGAATGTCCTGTCTTTTGGGGAAGAGGCTAAAATCGTTGGAGTTGAAACTGAAAAGCTGAAGTTTGCTTTTATCATAATAATCTCTCTCATAACCGCTGTTTCAGTTGCCTTCTGCGGGATAATTGGATGGGTAGGGTTGATGATTCCGCACATTGTTAGGATGGCATTCGGGCCAGATCACAAAACCCTAATCCCTCTAACAATAACTGTGGGAGCCTCATTCATGGTTCTGGCTGATACATTAGCAAGGTCAGTTGCAACATATGAAATCCCAATTGGTATATTGACGACAATCCTTGGAATTCCATTCTTTGCATATCTGCTGAGGAAGACGGGTGGTGGTTGGAATGCTTGAAGTCAAGGGCTTATCATTCAGCTACGGTGATTTCAGCGTTGAGGATATCTGCTTTGAGGTGAAAGAGGGCGAGATTTTAACGCTGCTCGGTCCAAATGGCAGTGGGAAAACAACGATTCTGAAAAGCATTTATGGCTTGTTAAAGCCAAAGAAAAAGTGTGTCTTTGTGGATGGTAAAGACTTTCACTCACTCTCTTTAAAGGAAAGAGCCAAGTTAGCTGGTTATGTCCCTCAATCTCACCATCCTTCCTTCCCCTACACCGTTCTGGACGTTGTAGTTATGGGTTTAGCCTCTCAGCTTGGAGTTTTTGAGAGCCCAAGGAAGGAGCACTATCAAAAGGCTTTGGAGAAGCTCAAGCTCATAGGAATGGAGCGCTTTAAGGACAAGCCCTACACACAGCTGAGCGGGGGCCAGTTGCAACTTGTCCTTATAGCAAGGGCTCTGGTTCAAGAGCCGAAAGTCCTCCTCCTGGATGAACCCACTGCTCACTTGGATTTTAAAAACCAGGTGAAGGTTCTCGGGATTGTGAAGAGATTAGCAAAAGAGGAAAGCATCTCTGCAGTTATGACTCTTCACGACCCGAATTTGGCTTCACTTTATTCAGATAGGATTGCCCTTGTTAAAGAAGGCAGAATCAGAGCCCTTGGGAAGCCAACCCAAATCCTAAGGGAGGAGGTCCTTGAAGAAGTGTACGGCGTTCCAATATGTATCCTCGAGTTCAACGGGTTTAGGCTCATTCTCCCAAAAATGGAGGGGATCTAAAGGTGGAACTGCTGATAACTTCAGCTGGAATTGCATTCAATTTCCTAAAGCGCTCTGTCCCTGGGCTGCTTATTGGAATATTCATAGCTGAGCTCCTAATCGAGAAGGGGGCAGTGGAGAAGGTATCGTTCATTGGTAAACCATTTGTTAAGCTTTCAAACCTGCCAGGGGAGTGTGCATTAACCTTCGCAACAGCTTTTTTGAACACGAGAGCCGCCAATGCCATGCTTGTGGATTTTTATAGGGAGGGCAAAATTGGGAGGAGAGAGCTCTACATTGCCTCGCTCATGAACGCTTTCCCTGCAATGGTCAGGCATTGGAACTCGCTAATTCCTGTACTTTTGGCTACGCTCGGAAAGCTCGGCTTGCTCTACTTTGGAATTTTGGTTTTCATAGGATTAATCCAGACAACGGTTTTTGCAGTGGCTGGGAAGATTTTGATTAAAAATCCAAGAGAAATAAGCAATCCTCAAAAGCAGATGAGGAAGAAAAAGCCTTTTAAGGAGGTCTTAAGAAATGCTTTGACAAAAACAAAGAAAACTTCACTCCCAATTCTAAAGACTATGGTTATAGTGGCCTACATAACGGCTCTGCTCATAGCGGTTGGGTTTTTCAATCATCTAAGTGACCTCGTGAGGAGCTTTGCACAATCCCTGCCCTTTTCGCCCGAAGAATTAAGCGTCGCATTGAGTGCAATGGCTGGCAGCATAGCAGCCTATACTCTCGGTGCAAACCTGTTAAAAGCTGGTTTAATAAGCGAAAAAGCTCTAATAAGGGCTCTTCTTCTCGGTTCGATTTTTGCAAACATAACCTTCCTGAGAGTGCTGATTCCATATTATGTCGGGCTCTATGGCCCAAAAGACGGGACAAAGCTCATGCTCATCTCAATGACAACGAGGAGCGTGATTATATTGTGCATTATCGCCGTTATGGGGGTGGTGTTGTGATATGTTTGATCATAGGTTATGGGGCAAGGGCTTTGCCTTTGCTTCAGGAAATCCTCAGAGAAGAAGGAATAAAGGGAATTGTGCTCACTGACCAGAACTGTGAGAGGGAGCTGGATAAGGTAGAAACGGCTGGGGTAATATTCGTCTATGCTCATGAACTTCCCGAAATAGTGAAGGAAAAAATTAGAGATAGCAAAGCTAAAGTTATTGCCTGTGCTGGGCTTGAAAGCCTGACCAATGTTCCAGAAGAAGTCGTAATCAAAGCTAAGACGTATTATGTCCTTGGAGGCGAGAAGAACCTCAGGAACCTCATTAGATTTTTAGCAGGCTTAACTGGGAAGGCTATTGAATATGAAGAACCGGAAGAAGTCCCCATGCACGGCATTTATCACCCAGATTTTGGAGTTTTTGAGAGCTTGGACAAATATTTGGAGGTCTATAAGAAAAGGCCGCTTGTTGGAGTTCTCTTCTGGAGGAGTGCTTGGCTTTATAAGGAATTTAAACCAATTGGAGAGCTCATCAAAGCTCTTGAAGAAGAAGGCTTCGGTGTAATTCCGGTGTTTACCTACGGAAAAGACTCGACGACAGGACTTGGGAGGGAGAAGAGCGAGGCCGTTGAGGAGTTCTTCATGAGGGACGGAAAGCCGATTATAGAAGCTTTGGTCAGCTTAATTTCCTTCGGCACGGTTGATTTAAAGAATCTTCAAAAGCTCAACGTTCCGGTCTTTGCTCCGGTAAGGTCTTACTACCAGTCCCTTGAAGAGTGGGAGAAGAGCGAACAAGGCGTTGACTATATGACTCAGGTTTATGGGGTGATAATCCCCGAGGTTGCGGGAGCAATTGAGCCAATTTTCATAGCTGGGACCAGAAACATTGAAGGCTACAAGGTTGGAGAGCCTTACGAAGAGCACATGAAATATTTAGCCAAAAGGGTGAAAAAGTGGGTCGAGCTCAGGAAGAAGCCAAAAAGCGAAGTTAAAATTGCTATAGTCCTAATAAATCCTCCATGTAAGGGGCTTGAGGCGAACATCGGTGTTGGACTTGGCTTGGATGTTCCCGAGAGCATCGTCAGACTTCTGCACAGGCTTAAGGAGGAAGGCTACTACGTTGGCGAAGATTTACCAAAGAGTGGGAAAGAACTGATAAAGTTGATTCTGGAGAAAAAAGCGATAAGCGAGTTCAGATGGACAAGCGTTGAGGATATAGTCAAAAGCGGCGGAGCAGTTGACTTTGTAGGCTTGGAGGAGTATCTGGAGTGGTTCAACGAGCTTCCGGATGATTTAAGGGAGAGAATCATCAAGGACTGGGGAAAGCCAGAGGATGTCTTAGCCGGGAAAGTGGACAAAGCATTGGTTGGGATGGTGTATGACGGGAAGTTTGTAGTTCCGGGAATAAGGTTCGGAAACGTCTTCATAACCCCTCAGCCAAAGTTCGGCTGTGCTGGAGCGAGGTGCGACGGAAAAGTTTGCAGAATTCTGCATGATCCAAAGATAGTCCCACCGCACCAGTGGTGGGCTGTTTACAGATGGATAACGAGGAAATTCAAGGCTGATGTAATGATACACTTCGGAACTCACGGCTACCTCGAGTTTAGGCCGGGAAAAGGCGTTGGGCTTTCTCCTTCATGCGTTCCCGAGGCAAGCTTAGATGAGGTTCCTCACCTGTATGTTTATGTAGTTTCAAATCCAATGGAGGGTGTTATTGCCAAGAGGAGAGGCTACGCAACGCTTATAGACCACATGTATCCTCCAATGGGGATGGCAGAAGTTTTGGATGATTTGGATTCCCTCCTAACCCAGTATGCAAAGGCAAAGAGCTTGGGAGATGAGGCAAGGAGAAAGAAAATTTATGAGCAGATTTTAGAAAAAGCTAAGGAAAACAAGCTGAGAATAGCAAATCCAGAAGATGAAGAGCAGGCTATAGAGGAAATACACCGCTACGTTGAGCTAATGAGAGGTTCCCAAATAAACCTCGGTCTTCACATCTTTGGACATCCACCAAAAGAGCCCGAGAGATTGGCAGAATACATTGCCACAGCAATGGCCTATGATTCCTACGCTTCCCCTTCGATTAGAAGGGTTATAGCTGAAGCAGTAGGCATAGACTACGATGAGATAAGAAAGAACCCCCTGGGAACTACAAACAGCTTTACGAACAGAGAACTGCTTGAGATTTTCCACAAGATAGCCGTCAAGAGCTTAGAGTGTCTGCTTAAGGGAGAAAGCTTTGGAGTTATTGAGGAAGAGATTGAAAAGTTTGGATTCAAACTCAAGAATAAAGAAAAGCTTGAAGAAACGTTTAGAAAAGCCCTCGAAGTTGCAGAAAAAATAATTGAATGTGAAAAAGAATACGAGGGATTTTTGAAGGGGCTGAGCGGAGAGCATGTCGAACCTGGCCCATCGGGAGCGATAACGAGAGGAAAGTTTGAGATTTTGCCGACGGGGAGGAATTTTTACGCCGTTGACCCGAGAACTCTGCCAACTAAAGCAGCATGGCAGATAGGGGTTGAAACTGCCCAAAAACTTTTGAAAGCTTACAAAGAAAAGCACGGGAGATATCCAGAGAGTGTTGGGCAGGTTCTCTGGAGCATAGACGGTTATAAGGCGGATGGGGAGCAGATAGCTCAAATCCTCTATTTGATTGGAGTTAGACCAGTTTGGAAAGGAGATGTAGTTGCTGGGCTCGAAGTAATTCCCTTAGAGGAGCTCGGAAGACCAAGGATTGATGTTCTGGTCAGAATAAGTGGAATCGTGAGAGATACTCTGCCAAACTACATCTACCTAATTGATGAAGCCATAGAAAAAGTTGTCATGCTGGACGAGCCTTTGGAGATGAACTACATCAAAAAGCACTACATTGAGCACATTAAAAAGCTCATTGAACTCGGCAAGAGCTTTGAGGAAGCGCAGAGGTTCGCGAGGTTTAGAGTTTTCTCAGCTCCACCCGGTGCCTACGGGGCTGGGGTGAATTTAGCGGTTGAATCATCGGGCTGGAAAAGCGAAGAGGATTTAGCAAAAGTTTGGGTTCAGTGGAGCGGCTACGCCTACGGAAAAGATGCCTTTGGCGTTGAAGCTCATGAGTCATTGGTTTTGAACTTGAAAGAGGTGGATGTAATCAACAGGAACCACATAAGCGACGAGCATGACCCAACGAACTGTTGCTGTTACTTCGCTTATCATGGGGGCTTTAAGACGGCTGTTGATGCCTTAACAGGCAAGAACATTGAAGTGGTTCAGACGGACACAAGGGACATAAGCGATGCCAAAATAGTTGACATGAAAGTTGAGCTTGAGCGAGTTGTGAGGGCAAAGCTTCTCAATGAGAGGTGGATTGAGGAAATGAAGAAGCATGGCTACAGAGGGGCGAGCGAGTTCTCAAAGAAGATTCTTCACTTGTACGGCTGGGAGGCAACAACAAAATTGGTTGAGGACTGGGTTTTTGATGAGATAGCACAAAAGTACGTTTTGAATGAAGAAATGAGGAGATGGTTCGAGGAGCACAACCCCTACGCTATTGAGGAGATTGCAAGGCGTTTGATTGAAGCTTATGAGCGCGGCCTATGGAAGACGAGCGATGAATTAATTGAAAAGCTTATGGAGGTTTATTCCGAGATTGAGGGAATTTTGGAGGAGAGCCTTGGTGAAGGGGAAGTTCAAGGTGGAACTATTGAAATCTACACAGCTGAGGATGATGAGCATTGGAATGAAAAGATTGAGGAGGTGGATAAAATATGGAGCCTCGTGAAAAACGCTTAGTCTTTCCATTCTCTGCAATAGTCGGGCAGGAAAAGGCTAAATTAGCTTTACTTTGTGTAGCCGTTAATCCGCTGATTGGTGGTGTCTTGCTTAAAGGAGATAAGGGGACGGGGAAATCAACCTTAGTTAGGGCTTTGGCCAACGTTTTGCCAGAAATTGAGGTCGTTGATGGCTGTCCTTTCAACTGCAATCCGAGGAATCCTTTGGAGATGTGCGACAGCTGTTATGAGAGGTATGAGCGGGGAGAAGAGTTACCGGTAGCAAAGAGGAAGATGCGCGTTGTTGACCTACCCCTAAGCGTTACAATAGACAGGCTCGTTGGGACCGTGGATGTCGAGAGGTTTTTAAAAGAGGGCAAAAAAGCTCTGCAGCCCGGAATACTCGCGGAGGCGAACAGGAACGTGCTCTACATTGATGAAGTCAATCTGCTTGATGATTACATAGCCGACTCACTCTTGGATGCCGCGGCAATGGGGTGGAACACGATAGAGAGGGAAGGAATCTCTTTCAGGCATCCTGCTCGCTTTATCCTGATTGGAAGCATGAACCCTGAGGAAGGCGAGCTCAGGCCTCAAATCCTCGACAGGTTCGGTTTATGCGTTGAGGTAAGCGCTCCAATGAACCCGGAGGAGAGAATAGAGATAGTTAAGAGAGTTGAAGAGTTTCATGAAGACCCGATAAGCTTCTATAAGAAGTTTGAGAGCGAAGAGAATAAGCTCACGGAGAGAGTCGTCAAGGCAAGGGAGATTCTGCCGAAGATTGAGATAAGCGACGATCTGCTGAAGCTTTTGGCTGAAACAGTCGTTAACTTGGGAATTAAAACTAACAGGGCCGAGATAGCCACGATAAAGACGGCTAAAGCAATAGCCGCCCTAAACGGAAGGAGAAGGGTCTCACTTGAAGATCTGGAGAAGGCTATGGAATTAGCTTTACCGCACCGCTTGAGGGACAAGCCCTTCCAAAAGCCGCCGCAGATGAGGCCCCCAAAGCCTAAAGAGGATAAGGAGCACAATCACGACCACAAACACAACCATAAGCATGAGCACAAGAAGGAAGAAAAAAGTGAAAGCACTCGAAGTCAGGGGATTGGAAATTTAGAACAGAATTTTCGTTCAAGTGAAGCTAAAATACCAAGGATAGAGAGCAAAAACTTTGGGAGCAATGACTTTACAGGCTACCGCTCCTCCCGTGATGCCAGCGTTACAGTAATAAACTTTCCCAGAGGTGTTCCAGTTTCATATCTTCCACCTACCAACGGCAAAATTAAGGACGTTGATTTTTACAGTTCCTTGGTTTGGGCAGTTTTGAATGGAAAAAAGCCTCCAATAAGGCTTGATTTAAAGGACGTTCGTGTTAGGGTTAGGAAGGCAAAGGCACCAACGCTCTGGGTTTTGCTCCTGGATTCAAGCGGAAGCATGGCTGTGCAGAAGAGAATCAGCATCGCAAAGGGAATAGCGGAGAAATTGGTTGAGAACGGATACATAAAGAAGTCAAAGGTAGCTTTGATAGTTGCAAAAGGTAGCCAGGCGGAAATATTTGTCCCGCCCACTAAAAACTACCTTAAAGTCCTTGATGCTATTGAGAACGTTCCCACCGGAGGAAGGACACCTTTAAGCTCCGCCCTCTATAATCTTCTTCTGCTTGCTGAACGTGAGAGGAGAAAAGACAAGTCCCTGAAAGTTAGGGCATTCTTGATAACAGACGGAAAGGCCAACGTTCCGCTTTTTGGAAAGCGAATCAAAGATGAAATAATCGAGCTGGCAAAAGCTCTGAGGAGAAAGGAAATAGAACTTAATATCTACGACACAAGGGGTGGGGGAATAAATCCGGGGATTTCGTATGTCTCGTTGTTGAAAGAAGTTGCAAAAGCCAAAGTTTACAGGGCGTGAGAACTTGACTTTTTGACTCTTCACCTGATTCCCAAGTGCCCAACATAGTTTTTAAACGCTTAATTAATTTAGAGAATTGGGAAGAACATGATAGCGGCAGTACTGGCTGGTGGGAAGTCCCGAAGATTTGGAGACGATAAGCTACTTTACAAAGTTGATGGAAAGCCCATTGTTATGCATACCATAGAGCGATTGCTGAAAGCTGAGAATATTGATGATGTAGTAATCGTTACATGCCAGGAAAAAAAGGAAGACTTTGAGGCATTGGGGTTTAGAGTTCTTATTGATGACCTCTTAGTTGGACCGATTGGTGGCATTTTTGTGGCTCTAAAAGAGGTTGGCGACGCCTTCATTGCGGCTGGAGATTTGCCCCTAATAAATCCCAAATTTGTGGACTACATTGTTGAACGCTTTTATGAGAGTAAGTCCTTGGCATGCATCCCGATGTGGGCAAATGGTTATATAGAGCCACTGCATGCTGTCTACTCCAAGGATTTTCTCCCAATTTTAAAAGAGCAGATAAAGAAAGGAGAGTATATGATTCGAAAAGCGGTAGAAAGGGTAGATCCTTGCTATATCCTGATTGATGACTTTCCTGAAGAATTTAAAGAGAGCTTCTTCAACATAAACACGAAGCATGATTTAAAGCGTCTTCTGGATTGAGCATTCTCACAGTGTCTTCGCAAGGATCACAAATCTGTCAAGGACTTTGGGCTGGAAAGCTTGAATTTTCTCAAGGTCTTTTTCCGAGATTGAAGTCCTGATCTCTCTGAATCCTAACTCCTTTGCTCTGCTTCCAATCTGCAAAATGAGTTCCTCAATGTTGTCTCCCCATGCATATACCGTTGCAATGTCTTTTCCAAAGAAGCTTCCCTCAAGGATATAATAACTCCCTCCGATTTGTCCGCTTTCAAAGTAAAGAGCATCATCTATCCCAGCTATTCTATCCTTGAATGGTGTGAACCAATGATCGTATGAGCTCTGAAACTTCCCAAGGATCATTTCTTTGTCTTTAACTTCTTTCCAAGAGAATTCTCGAATGTTAATTTCTTTGGCATCTTTATTCGGAAGCATTGAGAGGTTTAGACTAATGAAGCAACCTTTGTGAAGAATGTCTTTAATTCCAACCTTTTCATAAAACCCAACTGCTTCTTTCTCTGGTGTTACAGTTAAAAGTTCGCACTTCTCTTTTCTTGCAAGCTCTTCAGCCGCTTTTACAAGTTCCCGCCCTATTCCTTGTCCTCTAAATTCCCTGTGAACTTCAAGGACGTCTATGTGGGCTACCTTCCTGGTTCTTCCATTTATAAGCTCTTTGCTTATGAAGAGCTCCAATTCTCCAACAATTCTGCCTTCAATTTCCGCTACCAGTGGAATCTGCCCGTTAAGAAGGAGGTTATTTAAATGAATGGCACATGTTTCAATACTCATCCAAGGTCCGCCGTGTAGGTATCTTTCTTTGAGAGTTAAATTATCGTAGGAATCTGGTTCTCTTCTCTGTCCATTTTCGTAGTGATACCACTCCCCTATATCGGAACAGTGAACATCAACGATACCTCTGGTATCTTCAAGCTTTGCAATCCTAATATCCATTCCATCACCAGTGAAAATTGAAAAAAGGATCAAAGCTCAGCTTCGCCTAAAAATTCAAGCAAGTCCAGCAATCTTCTATCTTTAACTTTAAGCACTGCCTCACTTACTTCTTCCCTTCCAACCTTGCCATCTTTGAACAGTGCAATTGCTTTAATGCCCTCAAAGAAGTCCTTCAGCTCTGGAACGGCATTGGTGAACATGTCAATGTTGTTGTAAATTATTTCAAATTCATCTTCTATCATGAGCTGCCAGATTACGTCAATCAGTGCATCAAATGCAATATCAAAGTACTCTCCCTCCTTAGCCTCTATCATAGCATAGAGACACTCCTGCAGAGCGGCTTCGTAATTGTCTTGCTCTTCAAATATTTCTTCAAATGCCAAGTGAATTTGGGCTTTGAGCTGAGGTTTGTTAAGAACCTTCGGCAAGATTTTGGCTAATTCTGCTTTTGCTGTCGGAATGTCTCCTTTCTCAAAAGTTACATATGCCCTGTAAATTTTAATGTGAAGAACATCTTCCTCTCTTTCAAGCTCTTTTAGGATTTCTTCCGATTTTTTCATTAGTTCAAGTGCTTTGTCATATTCCATTAATTCCTCATGGATAAGCGCCATGTTGTAGTAAACCTTTGCGATGTTCTCCTTGTTTCCTCTCTCGGTTTCTTTCTCTAACAGTTGCCTATAGAGATCAAGGGACTTCTCAAGATTTCCAATAAGGAAGTACAAATCTGCAAGGTGATATTTAGCCTCGAATGTGTCTTCCTTCTCGGCAAGTTTTTCGAATTCCGATATTTTATCAATCTCAAGGAATTCAAGATAATAGTAAACAACCAATTTGTAAAGCTCAAAGTCTTTACACTCTAATGCCAATTTCTCAGCTTTTTCGAGAACCTCTTTTAAGTCCTCTTCGCTGAGTTCGTCAACTTTGTAGTACAAAAGGGTTGCAACCTTTTTGCAGTCCTTCTCTTGGATTGCTTTAAGAATCTCCTCCATACATTCACCCCTGATATTTTTGGAGCTTTGAATATTTAACCTTATGCACCAAAGCAAAGCTTTTAAGTATTACTCACTATAGTAAAAACAAAAATGCTCAGTGGTGAAGTTTATGAGAAAACTTCCATTGATCTTAGTAGTTCTGAATCTTTTTTCATTGGTTATGGTCAGTGCCTACAGCTTTAACTTTTCTGTTGACAACTACGAGATAATTGAAAAGCCAACTTTTGCCTGGGCTGATTTTGGCAGTACAACGTTTGAGTGGCACGGTTATGAGCTGAACACAACCGACTATCTCTACTGGGCTGGAATCCTTGTTTCTGTCTCTGACAACTGCACGTTGAAGGATGAGGTTAAGATTGTTGACAAAAATGGGAAGAGACTCCATGTGGGTTACGGTACTTCACCTGCAGGAGGGACTCTATATATTCCGATTTTTGAAGCGGATTTGTATTCATCTCCCGGTCTCAACGGAGGTCCTTACACATTCAACATAACCTTAAGGGTAGAAAACTGTGAGGTTGTGGTGAAAGACTTCATCTTTGTGACTTCAAAGACTCATCCTAAGGAATTTCCCTTGAAGCTTATTCCTCCCAACCGATGTCCTTGGAGCAAGCCTGCTTTAAGGTCTTTTGAGTTCGGAAACAAAACATATTGGAAAGAGTTTGAGCTGAACTTTACGTATATTTATGATGGGGGCTTCTCTGATCTCGTCGTTGGATGGAAAAGCGAGCCCTGCCCGATTCTCAGCCTGTACAATGGTAGTGTGTGCCTGTCGGATGACTACTGCCATTGTCATGAAGCAAAAGCATCGCTTCAGCCGGGGATATATAGAATAGCTTTGGGCTTGAAAGATGGAAATCTATCGGTTAAAATTTTCGATGATAAAGTGGTATTTGAGAAATCTGTGCATATTAGACATCCCCTCTACCTGGAATCAATTGGAGAACCGTGCTCTGGTAAAATAGTTGGCAATGTGAGCTTTTACGGTATTGAAGGTTCACCTTCGGAGACATTCTATACTCCTGAAGATGATTATGGAGGCTTTGTCTTCGCAGTTGCCGTTGTTATTGCATTGATAATCGCCTTTAGGTGGAGAAGATGAAAAAGAGACTCTTGTCAGTCATGTTTTTGCTCCTCCTGTCGTATCCATTTGGATCTGCAGCTAACCTCACTGATACGTTTGTAACAATAAACACAACTGAACAGGTTATACTCCTCAACCAAATGCCCTCTACTGACTTCCACATTAGACTTCCCATAAAAATACCCTACGGATACAGACTTGAGGGTTTTGATGTCTACTTTAATACTTCCAATGACACCATTATGAGAAAATTCTGGCTTCAGTGGGCTGATGGGAACATCTCCATGCCTTCAACTTTTGGTATTCATTGGCTTAACAACACCACTGCAAAGTTCTCTGCCAGATTTAACGTTGCTCCTGGGTTTTACATAGCCCATTTCAAGCTGAAGTTTCCAGAAAAAGCTGTACCGCTTAAGATAATCGTCCATACGAAGAAGGATGAGCTAAAGCTTCCAACGAGAATGCACATTGCGTACAAAACTGCCGAAATTCACGGAGTTTATGGATTTGCCCGCTCGAAGTTCAGCTTTACAGCATTTGGGAACCTACTCGGAGTTGAAATTCACCGAATTGAAGGTAGTGAAAAGAAGAACAATAGAGCTCCGGAGGGAGCGTTAGTATATGGTAATGGAAGTGTCAAAGTTTCAGAAGGATACATATCCTTTAATCCTCCCCTACCCCCTGGAAGATATTCGCTTAGTTTGAGCGCCCCAGCTACTATTAAGGCATACTATGCTATTCCAATAAATGAAACCGTAAATCTTAGCAAGATAAAGTTCACAAGATATGGGGTGCTCTTTGAAGAGCTCAGCTATCCTCCTTGGGACGAGCTTAACTTAACTCTGGATTTCTTCTGGAACGGCAAAGATATTACAGTTGCAAGGCTTGCTCTTCCGAGGTATCCGTACATGGCTGATGTTAAGCTTAACCCTGATAAAACACTCTGCATTTCGGGTGAAAGTGAATATTATGGTTATATTGACAAATGTGCAGTGCTTGAAGGTTACGGTAAAGGGTTTGTAAGGCTTGGAATACGGCTTGTGAGAGATTATGAAGGAAAAAGATATCTAGAAATTGGTGAAATAAGGATCAATTCAGCAGAGATCATTGGGGAGAACTGGTACTTTTTGCCGTTAATAAGGGTTGAAGTGGATTCGCCGATTGGTGTAAGAATGCTTGGTGTCAAAAAAGATAGTCTGATAAACTTTGAAGTGAGTGCTGTGAGGAAAAGTAACTACTACATCGTTCCATGCACATGCAGTGGTTATGCTCATTTTGACGATAGGGCAATCCCCATTCTAATAACTGCCGTTCTTCTAATGCCACTTATAATCTATGCACTGCTTGAGTGGAGGCGAACTTCATGAAGCGTTTTAACTCTCTCCTTGCAGAGAGGATGTTCATAATCTCCGTGCTTTTTCTGTTTTTGCTGCCTTCAGCTGCAGCATTTGAGCGCTCAAAGGTTATTGGGGGCAACTTCACAAATCCCCTTCATGCTGAGGTTCCTCCAGAGTACAGAGCAGAGTGGGTTGAATTTATTTTTGATTCAAATGAAACATGCAACGCCTCAGCCTTCTACAGGGTCTATCAGTACGGAGAAGTAGTGAAAGAGGGGAGTGCGGAAGTTAGATGGCTTAAAAACAGGGTTTCAATAACTATTCCCTTGGAGATTTACGATGAGTTTACGGTTCACTTATTTCCTGACTTTTCTTGCAATGCAACACCTGAAAGATACATGATATTTGAGACTATAGACTTCAGAAGGCTCACCAGTCTTAAGGTCGAAACGGAAAGAACCGTTGAAACTCTTTGGAAAGGCAAAGCTATCAAAGCATCTCCTTTAAAAATGGACTTCAACATTCCAGGAGAGCTTTTAGGCGTTGAAGCCGAGCTGTATGACTATAAAGGGAAGTTTGTCTATGTTACACTCAGCTGGGATGGATTTAAAAAGAACCTTACCCTTCCTGTAGTGAACAGCCGGGTTTGGATTCCGGGACAAAATGCCAGTGGAAAAATTAGACTCATTCTTGATCTGCCCAGGAATGTCTTTGTCTCTGCAACTGCTTACTATTTAACCAAAAGAAAGCCGGTCAATGAGGATCTTCTCAGAAATGAGGAAAAGCTGATAAGATTCGAATATCCACTGGGAGGCATGATTTGGGATGAAGTGTGGCTTAAGATGTTGTTTATGGTCAATGGAGATGGAGAGCTTATAGTTTTTGATTTTGGCAATGATAAGAGGTCAAAGATGTTCATAAGCAAAGGTAAGGTTTGCGTCAATCTCTATACGCGGTACAGTGAAAGGAAAAAGGAATGCTGGCCTTTAGGGGAAAGAAACGTTCATTACATGATTTTTGCATTAAACAGACGGGAGGATGGAACAAGGTATCTTCGGATTAAAGTTGATGATCTTGCCTTTAGCACTGATGTGAACTCTGGAATCAGACTCTGGTATTTGGGCAGTGCTATCAGTCCTTTAAGCTTTGATGCATCTTTGCGGAGGAATCCCTCATATTACGTTGTTCCCCCAGAGCAGAGAAGGATCAGTTTTGCTCTTGGACTTTCCTTTCTTGCATTATCCCTCTCCACGGTGTCTATTTTCTTGGTTCTGAGAAGGAGATAACATTTTTATTCTTCCCTCCCTATTCTAAATCATGCTTGAAGTTATATTTTTAGGAACTGGGGGTATAATGCCAAATAAAGAGAGAAACGTCCCTTCAATAGCTCTGCGTTATGAGGGTGAGATTATACTTTGGGATGTAGGTGAAGGAACTTTAAGACAGCTTAACACCGCTAAGCTCAGTCCAATGAGGATTGAGAAGATTTTCATAACTCACTTTCATGGAGACCACTATCTTGGCTTGATGAGCTTAATTCAAACGATGACTTTATGGAATAGAGAAAAGCCTCTCCACATTTATGGGCCTAAATACACCTTTGAATTTATACAGAACTATTTGAAGAGCGGCTTTTTTGCTCCGAGCTTTGAAATTCACGTCCATGAGCTTGGGGAGGCAAGGCTGAAATTTGGGGATTATGAAATTTGGAGCTTTAAAGTTGAGCACGGCATTCCAGCTTTGGGATATGTGTTTAAAGAAAAAGACAAGCGTGGAAACTTTAATTTGGAGAAGATTAGGGAGCTTGGTCTAAAACCCGGCCCATGGATGAAGGAGCTTGAGCTTAAGGGAAAAATTGAGATAAATGGGAGAACCATTTACCTTGAAGATGTCACTGGGGAGAGGAGAAGGGGAGTTAAGGTTGTTTACACGGGAGATACAGAGCCCTGCAAAAGGATTGAACTTTTTTCAGAGAGAGCGGATTTGCTTATCTATGAAGCGACTTACCTAACGGGAGAAGAGAGGGGGGAAAGCTATCACTCAACTGTAAGTGAAGCTTGTGAAGTAGCAAAGAAGGCTAAAGTTAAACTTTTGGCTTTGTTTCACAGGGCTCCACGATACAAATATGATGAATATCTTCAAAAAGCGGAGCAGTTGTGCAACCATAAGTTTATAGTGCCAAAAGATTTTGATAGAATAAGCTTCAAGGGTGAAAGCTATGAGCTATCTTCGATACGTTAAGATCATTGGAACGATGCATGTCTCCCCAGAAAGCAGAGAGAGAGTTAGGAAAGTAATATTGGAACAGAAACCGCATGCAATAGCTATAGAGCTTGATAGAAGGAGATTTTATGCAATCCAAAATCCACAAAAAATGAGCTTTGAGGATGCAGTTAAGTATGGGAGGAAGGGGATCATCCAGTATGTCCTCACAAAAGTTGAAGAAAAGCTGGGAGAGGAATTTGGAATGAGCCCTGGCGGGGAGATGAGAGAGGCAATAAATCTGGCTGGACTTTTAGGGATTCCCTTGTACCTCATAGACGAGGACATAAACACTATAACAATGAAGATCCTCAAAGCACCTTTTAGGGAAAAACTCCTGCTTATTCTTGAAAGTTTGACTGTGTTTCTGCCTTTTCCAAGAAAAGAGAAGGAAAGAGATTTGATTAAAGACTTCAAAATCATGATGGTTCAGTTTAAGAGAAGGTATCCCTATCTGTATCGGGTTCTCCTTGAGGAGAGAAACGAAATCATGGCTAAAAATCTGATGGCTATTGTAGACAGTTTAAAAGCAAAAGGAGTTAAAAAACCTAAAGTTATTGCAGTTGTTGGTTTGGGGCATAAGAGAGGGGTTGAAAGAATACTTAATTCTCGCAAGGTATAAAAACTCTTTTATATCCCCCAAGACGACATATCCTCGGTGGTAGTAGTGGAGAGACAGCATTTGAAATGTCCATTATGTGGTGGAACGGATTTTCAAGTTGAGGAGGGTAAGCTTGACAGCAAGTGGGGGTTTACGGCTCACAAAGTTAAGATAGTCATCTGCAAGAACTGCGGTTATGTTATGATG